>CAZUEE010000015.1:23103-29177 GCA_964619175.1 uncultured Brachyspira sp.
ACCTGGAGGAAGTAGCAGCAGCGTATACAATGTAAATGTAATTTATCCAGAAGTTAAAGCTGCTTTATTGAGTCAAGGTATCGATGTAGCTAATGCCACAGCAGAACAATTGGATACGATTTGGAAAACTCTTGCAAACGATGGAAGCAAGCAATTATATGTAACTTCAGAAGATATAGATTCATCTAATATAAAAACTAAAAATTATTTCTACTTTGACAATAGTGGCAATATGGTTTATGGACCTTCTCCTACTGCAAACCAAGGCGACAAAGGTAAACCAATTAAATCATTCCAAAAAGCCGTATTGGTAGAAGTAAACGGTAGTTATGTAATCGGTGGACTTTATAAAGTTGAAAATATAGGAAACATTGGTTCTATAGGACAAAGTGCAGACGTTGTGATACGCCATAGAAAAGTTGGATTTAGTACTACCGCTGGAAATTTTGAAGTAGTATATATCAATCCTAATTCTCAACATAAAGACGGATATGCTTATGGATTAATCGGTAATACTCAAGATTTTGCAGCTAGCAAAAGTAAAGATGATTTTGGTATCATAATAGGCAGCTCTATTGGACAGAGACAGAGCGGATTAAATCTATATCCAGCGCAAAGCGTTAATAAAACATATACTAGATTCTACAGATTTTAAATTTGACTAAAAATAAATTTTGAGCTTTTAAGAGGTTGCAATATGCAGCCTCTTTTTTTATGCTTTTTGTCTAAAAAGAATAATTGACAAAGATTTTAATCTATACTATATTTTAATAATGAACGATAAAGAATTAAACGATATTTTTTCAACCGAAGCTATAATTTTTATGAGAAAATCGATAGCAGAATCCTACGGAAACGAAGTATATTTTGGAATAAATTTTAATGCTTTGGGAATATTGGATTATATCGAAATTATCGCAAGAGGAAATAAAGATTCCGTTCCAGCCATCATCTCTCTATCTTTGGAATTTGACGCGGTAGTTCATAATCATCCATCGGGAATATTAACGCCTTCGAGAGCGGATATAAATATAGCGAGCGATATTGGAAATAACGCGGGAGTCGGTTTTTATATAGTAAATAACGATGTGGAAGATTATTACGAGGTTGTCCGCCCGATAAAATCGGAAGAAATCAAAACTATAAATGCTCCCGAAACTTTATTTATGTTTGCCGAAAACGGACTTTTAAGCAAATTATTAAAAAGATACGAATATAGACAAGAACAAACGGAACTTGTAGAAGCTACTATCGAAGCTTTTAACAATAATAAACATTTAATATCAGAAGCAGGAACGGGAATCGGAAAATCTTTCGCTTATTTAATACCCGCTTTGATATGGCTTAAAGAAAATAAAACGAGAATCGTAGTTTCTACAAATACAATTAATTTGCAAGAGCAGATTATTTCAAAAGATTTGCCCGAAATAATAGATATAGTCGCCCCAACTGTTAAATACGCTTTGGTTAAAGGAAGAAATAATTATGTATGCATAAAAAAAGTTAAAGATGGATTAAACGATATAGATAAATTCGATTTTGACGAGCAGATAAATTTTTTTGAAAATATAAATAATTGGCTTAATAGAACTAAAGACGGTTCGATAACCGATTTGGGATATAAACCTAAAGGCGAATTATGGGAAATGGTTTGCTGCGACACGGATACTTGCACTCATAGAAAATGCGAATATTTGGAAGATTGCTATTTTTATAAAATGAGAAAAAGGTTAAACGGTTCGCAGCTTTTAATAGTCAATCATCATATATTATGCGCCGATTTGTCTTTATACGCCGAAACTTCGGGAAGATATAATTTGCTTCCTAGATACACAAAAGTTATAATAGATGAAGCTCATAATTTTGAAAATTCCGCATCTAGTTATTTTGGAAACGAAGGCAGCAAAAACGGAATATTGAAGGCTCTATTTTATATTTCAAGAACTAAAAAAAACAAGCGACTCGGAATTATAGAAAACATTAACAATATGCTAAATGAAAAAAAATCTCTTATCGAAAGTAGCGAATATGATGAAATAGTCGAACTTATAGATAAAGCGCATGAAACAACCAATAGAGTAAGAAATATAATAGACGAATCTTCAAAACAATTTATAACCTATTGCCATAAAAACATTAAAACAAAAGAAGGACTCGGATATAAATTTAGAATAAGCCCCGAAATCGCAGGCTCAAAACATTGGCAAGGAGAAGGATTAAAACATTTAAGAGAAATCGTCATAATAATAGGTTCTTTGGTTAATTTATGCGACAGATTATATAAAAAATTTTTCGATATCGCAATAGAAAAAAATTTCGATTACGAAGAGATAGCCCAAATGTCGAACGCTTATTTGGAAAGATTAAAAAATCAACTAGTTTCGCTAAACTCTACTATAGATTATAAAAAAGACGAATATATAAGATGGATTGAAGCGAGACTTACAAAAAAAGGAAATATTATTCTTAATTGGCATCTCACTCCCGTGACGGTTGCTAAAAATTTAAACGACTTTTTATATTCTAGATTCGATACGGTTGCTATGTATTCTGCAACTTTAACCGTTTCAAAAAGTTTTAATTTCTTTTCAAATAGACTCGGATTTAATTATATAGGGCAAAATAAAAAAATGGAAATTTATTTGGAATCTCCTTTCGATTATGAACAAAACGCCAGACTTTATATTGCAAACGATATGCCCGATGTATCAAGCGAAACTTTCAACGATTTCACATCTAAAATTTTACTCAAAATATGCGACATAACGGGAGGAAGAACTTTTATACTATTTACATCTTTTGCTTCTCTCATGACCGTTTATCAAAATACGGAAAAAGAATTAAAGAAAAAAAATATAAATCCTTTGGCTCAAACTTCTTCGATACATAGACATACTTTACTTGATATGTTTAAAGCCTCTTCGAATAATGTTCTTTACGGAGTGGATTCTTTTTGGGAAGGAGTCGATGTTTCGGGTAAAAATTTGGAAGTGGTAATAATTCCAAAACTTCCTTTTGCCGTTCCTACCGACCCGATAAGCGAAGGACGATACGAATATATAGAAGAAAACGGAGGGAATGCTTTTATGGATTATGCTTTGCCGCTTGCAGTTATAAAATTTAAACAAGGTTTCGGAAGACTTATAAGAAGCAAGGAAGACAGAGGAGTCGTGTTCGTTTTGGACGGAAGACTTTATAAAAAAAATTACGGCGGAAAATTTATTCAATCTCTTCCAAAAGCCAAAATATTAAAATCGAGCATAAAAAAAATATTCGAAGATATGAATAAATTTTTTGAAAATTGATATTTATAATAAAATGATATAATTTACGGCTAATTTATGCGTAGTAAATTTAATGATAAATCTATCGTCAATTCTTTCTTTTTCAAATATTTTATTTTTTGTATTAATATGTTTATCCTACAATAAATTTATAACAAACGATATAAATAAATTTGTTTTTATAATATATAATATTTAAATAATTTATAAAATAACGAGGTTTTTATGATACTTGAAAATTTTTATTATACGAATGAATATCAAAATCATTGGTTAAAATACGGCGGACTATTCGATAAAAAATATTTTTTAAGCAAAGAAGAAAAAGAAAATAAAATAAACGACAAATTTACGATTAAACATAAAAAATATTTCGGCAATATTCATAATAAGGATATAATAGGCTATGAAAGGGAACTTTTTAATTTTGATAAAAAATTTTTTTATTATAAAAGCGACGATTCTAGAATTTATAAAATCATAAAACATAAAAATCAAAACGATTATTTTATATTTAATAGGGATTTGTCGGGTTTTTCCATACTAAATTTAAATAATCAAAAAGAAGAGATTAATTTTTACAATAATAAATTTATAGAGGATAAGGGAATATTGGTATTTGTCGATTTGGATTATTATTTTACAGAAAATAACAGAATGATTTTTTATGTTTTTTATTTTTCTGAAGCAGAAAACGGCGCTTATAAAAGAATATTCAGCCATCTTATATACGATTTTTCTCATCCCGACAATCTCGATAATAAAAATATTATTTTAACCGACATAAGAGAGATTATATTAAAAAAATATAATAAGAGTATGTATTTTGTATATCAGTCTTATTTTAAAGACGGCGATATAATAATTGAAGATTTTAACAATAAAGAAAAATTTATTATTAAAGAAGAATATTATATTTAAAAATAAATTCGTTTATATTAAAAACTTCAAATTAGCGACATTTATTCTTTTACCGCTCCGCCCGTTAAACCTGATATAAAATATTTTTGTAAAGCCAAAAATACCGCCATTATAGGAACTACCGCAAATATAGCTCCCACCATTATCTGTCCGTAATCTATTCTCGTATCGGCTTTGAGCTGCGACAATGCTACGGGCAAAGTATATTTTTCTGGGCTATTTAATATTATTAAGGGCCAAGTAAAATTAGTCCATTGAGCTACAAACATATATATTCCCAAAGCGGTTAAAGCGGGAATCATTAAAGGCATAACGACTTTTAAAAATATAGTCCATTCGTTAGCTCCGTCAATCCTCGCAGCTTCAATCAAAGAATCGGGGACCGAATGAAAATTCTGCCTCATTAAAAATATTCCGAAAGCTCCGGCTATATCGGGTAAGATAATCGCCAAATGAGTGTCCGCAAGTTTTAATGTAGTCATCATTCTATACAAAGGAACTAATTTCGCATGAGCGGGAAGCATCATCGTAAGCATTATGATAATAAAAACTATATTTCTTCCCTTAAAATTAAATTTTGAAATCGAATAAGCAGCCATAGAACATACGAGCAAATTGATAGCCGTGTATATAATCGCTATTTTAAACGAATTAAACAACGCGCTCCAAATAGGAATTCTCTCTTGCAAATTTTTCAAGTTTTCAAAGAATCTGTCGCCGAATGTTATCGGAGGCGGAAATAAAAATATATCGCCCGAAACTCTCGTAGAAGCCACAAACATAAAAAACAGAGGATATATGCAAGCTATAAGCCCTATTGACAAAACTATATATAATATTATTCTCGTTATTTTTTGTTTTTTTGAACTCGTCATTTTGAATTACCTCCAAATTTCATTTGTAATCTTGAAAGAACGCCAACTATTAAAAGTATAGCAACCGATATCGTAGCAGCATAAGTTAAATTAATCGACTGAAAAGCCTGCCTATAAATATATAATCCCAAACTTATTGTAGAATTATTCGGTCCTCCGTTGGTAAGCAAATAAGGTTCGGTAAATAAATTCAAAGTTCCTATAGTCGACAATATGGTAGAAAACAATATAACGGGTTTCAACATCGGAATAGTTATATTTATAAATTTGTGAAAAGCGTTCGCTCCGTCTATAGTAGCCGCTTCATAATAATCGTTCGGTATTCCTTGAAGTCCAGCTAAAATTATTATCATATTATATCCCGTCCATCTCCAAGTCATTATTAGCATTATTAATATTCTAGCTGGCCAAGTTTGAGTAAGCCACATAATCGGACCTATATTTAATAAAGACAAAAGAAAATTTATAACTCCTCTTTCTTGAAACAATAAAACGAATATTAAACTGTATGCCACCGATTCTACAATAAAAGGTATAAAATATATCGTTCTGAATAAGCCTTTTAATTTTGTAATACCGCTATGCAAAGCTAGAGAAAGCAATATTGCAAGAATGGTCATTATAGGCACTTGTATAACCAAATATATAAGCGAATTTTTTAAAGAAGTATAAAAATATTGGTCGGATAAAAGTCTTTTAAAATTTTGAATTCCAACAAATACCATATCGCCTCTTCTTTGAGTCATAAAACTTAAATATATCGTTTCGATTAAAGGATATATACTAAAGCATAATATAAATATTAAAGCTGGAGCTATAAAAAGCCACGGCGTTATATTTTGTTTAATTTTCATTTTTTCTCCTAATTTTATTTTATTTCATTTTTAATTTTTTATTTAACTATATTTCTTCCCGTCACACTTTTTGCCTGTTCTGCTGCGTTATCCAAAGTTTTTTGAATATCCGAATTATTATTTATAATATCTTCAAAAGC
>CAZUEE010000016.1:0-17699 GCA_964619175.1 uncultured Brachyspira sp.
TCCTCCCCGAAAATTTCATCGCATAATAATTTTAAATTCGCCTGTTCGTTATCGTCAATGCTAATAAAAATCACGCCGTCATCTTTAAGCAAATCCCTTGCAAGTTTAAGACGCGGGAGCATAAAGCAAAGCCAAGCGCTATGCGTTCTTGCGCCTGCGATATTCTTAAAAAATTTCAAATTTTCGCTTTCGGTTTCTTCGCCATTTTCGTTTATTTCAAGTAGTCCAACTTCGCGTAAAATCGCTTTGAAATCGTCTCTAAAATTATCAGGGTAAATAAAATTATCGCTATTTGTGTTGTAGGGCGGGTCGATATAAATCATTTTAATTTTTTCGCTGTATGCCGATTTGAGGATTTTTAAGGCGTCAAGATTATCGCCTCTAATGATAAAATTATTTGCATTAAAAGTTTTGTTTTTTGTTTGTAAGTTAAAAATCTCGTCTAATTTTAATTCTTTATTACAAGGGCTATTATAAAGGACGTTTGCCAGTCCTTTGCCCGTAAATGTTAGCTCGTATCCTCCGATACTGTCTTTTAAATCTTGCCCTAAAAGTGAGGCAACCGTTTTTAAATCGACAACTCCGTCTTTAATCGTTTGCGGGAAATTGTTTTTAAGATTATCAAACATTTCGTTTTTTACTTCTCTACTATCTATAACTTTAATTCCGTTTTTTATGGCTTTATTTTTGTCAATCATTTCTTGTCTCCTGTTTAACGGATTCTTGAATTACCTCAAATAAATTCTCTTTATTTATTCTTGTGTTGTAAATTACTTTTATATTTTGTCCGTTTGATTTAAGATTTTTATTTAAGGCTTCAAAAAATTTCTTCGCGTAATTAATCTTTTGAAGTTCGTCATAGGGAATATCGCTTTCTCTATCATATCCTTTTGTTTCGCATACGAAAAATATTTTTTGATTATTTTTATCTTTTAATAAATATGCAAAATCGGGTTCATAATCTTTATAAGGAGTTGGGATTTTAAATTTAGGGAGTTTTGCAAAAACTTCTATAGTTTTATAGTCGATTAATCTGTTTTCTTCAAAAATAACTTCCTCTTCGATTTTAGAATCCCAAACGGCTTTTTCGTAAAGATAATTTTCGCTCGGAGTTTTATTTTTAGTAATATATCTTCCCAATTTATGTTTTTCTATGGTTTCTTTAGGCTCTCCGTCATTATGGTATAAAATATTGAAATTATCTAAAAAAGAAGTATTTGAAAAAGAATTTTCTAAAAAATCATAATCAATAGACAAGAGCAAATTTTTATGCAACTCTTCTTTAATTATATATTTAAGAGTTTCAAAGGCTTTTTTGGGCGAATTTATAAAATTTTGTTTGCAAAGATTATTATAAATTTGTATTAAAAATTTTATGGGAATTCCTTCGTCTTTTGAAAAATCTAAAATCAATTCTCCTATATTTAATATTTTTGAATAATCTTTTATTCCAAAAGTTTTTACTTCTTCCGTAATTATTCTATTAAATTTTACATCGTAAACTTTTTTCTCATAAATTATAGTTTCTTTATCTATTTTAGTTTCGTTAAATCTTTTTGTAATTTCTTCTATAAGCGTTTGTTTATTTATATTATTATAGGTTATAACGGCTTTCTTATTTATAGTTTGCCACAATTCCCTAAACTCTTTAGCCAAATTCTTTTTGATTTTTATTTTATCTTCTTTTTTATTTGAATTTATAATTTGCGAATGTTTATTTGCGGGTTCTTTAAATATTTCCAATACTTTGTCGAATTTATCTTTTAATAAATTTTTTATAGTTTGATTATTTTTTATTCCATCGTAAATCGGAGATACGATTTTATAATTATCTTCTATTTCATCAAATTCAACCAAACTTAAATCTTCCAAAATCATAGTAAATCTGTCTATTTCTCTTTGATTAAATCCAAATTTTATTAAACTGTCTCTATCTAAAATATCGCCTCCAAAAGTAAAACTTACTTCCATAATCTCCCGTTGTAAGCCTTCGATAAATCCTCGCTCTTCTCCGCTTATAACCATATCCAAATAATTGATATCGAAAAATTTATTATCGTTATAGTTTAAATGTTTATGGTTTATTCTTTTCCCGTCTTTATTAACGCAAATTCTCAAACCGCGTCCAACTTGTTGATGGCGGCTCGTATCAGAAGAAGAGTTTGCAAGTTTAGTAAGAGTAAAGATATTAGGATTATCCCAACCTTCTTGCAATGCCCATACGCTGAATATAAATCTTAAAGGGTAATCGAAAGAAAGCAATTTTTCTTTTTCTTCCAAAATCATTTTTACTCCGCTTGCTTCTTTGTCTTCTTTATTTTTACTGTCTGTGCTAAAATAACCTTGATGAACTTTTAAATTATTTTCTTTATCGAAGTCTTTTTGCAAATACGCTCTATATTCTTCGCTTAAATTTTGTTTTAATACTTTCGCTCGTTTTAATTTATATAATCTTTCAAATTCTTTTTTAATAAAAGGATTCTCTCCTCTGAAATCTTCAATATTAGGAATAAAAAACAAACTCAAAGCTTTAATATTTTCTTTGAAAAGTTTTTCTTCTTTTTCAAAATGCAAATCAATCGCCTTGCTTAATAAATTTGTAATTTCGTTATTTTCAAGTTTATAACTTTTTTGTTTTTCTATCGTTTCTCCGTTGCTTAAATAAACTTTATCTTGAGATATTTTATTTAAAGAAATTCCTCTATATTTTGAATGCAATTTTCCCAAATCTTCGCCTATAAAAATCGTGGTTCGTTTTTCTATTCCCGATACAAAATAAGAAAATGTCGCCGATTTTATTTTTCTATTATTCGTATTTATATTTGTAGATACAAGAAAGGGACTTTGATTGTCTTCGCTTATGGTATGCACTCTTATTTGTTTAACTAAATAATTTCTAAATGCATTTATAGAATCCAAACAATAAACTACATTTGAAAGCTCAAAATTTTCTTCGTTTGGGAAAGTCGCTCCAAAACGAAAATAAAGAGATTTAATTTTACTAAAATATTTAACAAAAGCATCGCCTTTTAATAAATGCGGTTCATCTATTATAGAAATAGGTTTTAAACTAGCTATATTTTCAAAAATACTCCCCGTATTAAATAGAGTTTCGCTATTTCTGTTTAATATATTCGCAGACTTATCAATAGAACTGTTTGTAAGAATAAGAACGCTTAATTCGTCCGTATTTTTAATATAATGATTGATTATATTTCCTAAACTTTTATTGTCGTTATATATGTAGGTTTTAAGATGTTTTTTATATTGATTGTAAAAATAATCTTTTGTGAGTTTTATATTTTGTTTTACGGATTCTAAAATCGCTTTTCTTGGAACAAAGATAATAAATTTATTTTGATTAAACTTTTCATGTAAGGCAAAAATTAGATTAAGGTAAGTGAATGTTTTACCCGTGCCTGTTTCCATTAAAATGTCAATATTTAATTTATCGCTTATTTGTTGATGCGGAATTTTGCTACCATTTTCGCTTTTATAAAAAGCTTCAAAGCATGATTTAAGATTTTCTACGACTTGCTTTTGTATTTGGCTATTTTTGTCCCCCCCCCCCTACATTAGAGATTTTAAGGGATTTAAAATCAAAACCTTTTAAAAGAGTGAGAATATTTTCTAACGCGTTTTGTTGATAATCTAATTTTTCAAAAATCATTTAATAGCCTTTTGCAAAATTTAATATATTTATAAAAAATTGTCAATACTTATTTTATAATAATTATAGATAGGTATTGACATTATTTTATTATATCGTATTATTCCACTAATATAATTAAAAAAATGCTCTTGAGGGAGTAGTTGGCGCAAATTGCGTGGCGAAGTCAACAATCGCAGCCCTTGAAAAGTAGGGTTTGGCAAGCCTTAATTAATGAGACTCGGGTATAAATAAGTTTATAAATTAAAATTTGTGAATTTATTTATACAAGAGTCTTTTTTGTTTATATATTCAATACAAAACATCAAAATGTTTAATTAGAAGGGGTAATTATATGAACGAATTTTTAGGAACAAAAGAGGATATATTAAACAAATTTAATATTAATCCTAAAATCGGGCTTACAGAAGAGGCTAAAAAATTAAGTTTGGAAAAATACGGCAGAAACAGTTTTACTAAAGAGAAAGGAATTTCTTTATTTGGCAAAATATTGGAATCTATTAAAGAACCTATGATACTGATGCTTATATTCGCCGGTTTAATCGCTATAGGAGTCAATACGGTTAATTATTTGGGCGGCGGACATTTCGATATTTTGGAATGTTTGGGAATATTTATAGCCATATCGTTATCCGTCACTATTACGGTTGTAATGGAAGGAAAAAGTGAAAAAGCGTTTGAGGCTTTAAATAGTATAAACGAAGATATAAAAGTAAAAGTTATAAGAAATGGAAATATGGAAATAATCAATCAAAAAGATTTGCTTGTCGGAGATATAGCTTTTATAGAAACGGGAAACAAACTTCCTGCAGATGGCAGATTGCTTGAAAGCGTTTCTTTAAATATAGACGAATCCGCTCTCACGGGAGAAAGCGAAGCTGTTGAAAAAGATTGCGACGCCATATTTACCGAAGAAAAAACTCCCGTTGCCGAAAGAATAAATATGGCTTATTCTGGCTCTTTTGTAACTACGGGAAACGGAAAAATGGTAATAACTTCGGTGGGAGATAGCACGGAGTTTGGGAAAATCGCCAGAGAATTATCTTCCACTAAAAAGACTTCCACGCCTTTACAGGAAAAACTCGCCGAGTTGGGAAAAAAAATAGCCATGCTTGGAATAATCGCCGCCTCTGTAGTTTTTATTATACAAGTTGTAAATTTTATTAAAATCGGAGAGGCTAATTTTCAAAATATATCCGAAGCTTTTATAACAAGTATAGTTTTAATAGTCGCATCCGTCCCCGAAGGTTTGCCGACTATCGTAGCCGTTTCTCTTTCAATCAATATTATAAAAATGTCGAAACAAAACGCCCTTGTAAAAAAAATGGTTGCCTGCGAAACTATAGGAAGCGTAAATGTAATATGTTCCGATAAAACGGGCACATTAACCGAAAATAAAATGACTTTAAATAAATTATATATTAACGGAGAATATATAGAGCCTGAAAATATAAAGAATAATAAAATAATAGAAAACTTTTGCGTTAATTCTACTGCGGATATTAATTATAAAGATAACGCGATTAAATTTTTGGGAAATCCAACCGAATGCGCTTTATTAGTCGCCGCGGGCAAATCTGGTTTTGATTATAAAGGAATTAGAGAAAAATCAAAAATAATATTCGAATATCCTTTTTCTTCCGATACAAAAAATATGACCACAGTCGCCGAAGTTAACGGAGAATATTTGGTATTTACAAAAGGAAGCCCAGAAAAAATAATTTCTATGTGTAATATAGGCGAAGAAGAAAAAAAAGATATAGAAAAAGCGATTGAAAAATTTCAAGATGACGCTAAAAGAGTAATCGCTTTCGCTCATAAAATAGTCACCAATTCGGTTGAAAATAATAGAGAGAAATTAGAAAACGATTTAATATACGACGGTTTTGTGGCTATATCCGACCCCGTTAGAAAAGAAGTTTACGATGCAGTTAATCAATGCAGAAGCGCAGGCATTAATATAAAAATGCTTACGGGAGACAATATTGTAACTGCAAGAGCTATAGCTAGAGAATTAAAAATGTTAAACGAAAATAGTTTGATTCTTGAGGCAAAAGATATAGAAGAAATGAACGACGAGGAACTTAAAAATAATATAGATAAAATATCCGTTATAGCGAGAAGCACTCCGACTATAAAGATGCGAGTGGTTAATACTATAAAAAGCATGGGAAATGTAGTAGCCGTAACGGGAGACGGAATAAACGACGCTCCAGCTATAAAAAATGCCGATGTGGGAGTCGCTATGGGAATAACGGGAACGGAGGTTTCAAAAGAGGCAAGCGATATAGTTTTACTCGACGATTCTTTTGCCACTATAGTTAAAGCGGTTCAATGGGGTAGGGGAATATACGATAATTTTCAAAGATTTATTCAGTTTCAGCTTACGGTTAATTTTGCATCAGTCGTGGTGGTTTTACTATCAACATTTTCGGGACTTAAAGCTCCATTCACGGCTATACAATTATTATGGATAAATATAATTATGGACGGACCGCCTGCAATAGCTTTGGGACTCGAACCTATAAGAGGCGATTTAATGAATAGAAAACCAACTAAAAGAAATGCTAATATCGTCACAAAAAATATGTTAAAAAAAATAGTATATTCGGGAACGATTATGATTGTATTATTTATGATTCAAAGCAAATTAAACATATTGGGAGTAAAAGCGGAAGAGAAATCAACGGTTTTATTCGTTATGTTTGTTATGTTTCAAATATTCAATTCTTTCAATAGCAGAGAATTAGGTTATGACAGCATATTTAAACATTTTTTTAATAATAAATTGATGCTTTTATGTATGTTTGGAACTTTTATATTACAAATACTTGCCATTCAATACGTTGGCGGATTTTTTAATACTATTCCTTTAAGTTTTTATACTTGGTTAAAGATTATAGGAATTTCTTTTGTCGTTATAATCGCTTCCGAAGTAGTTAAAGTATTTGAAAGATTGATTTTAAAATAAATTATTTAATACTTTACTAATAACGATTATTAAAGTAAAATATTGATTAAATAATTATAATATTAATATTTACAAATAAAAAGCGAGAAGATTTTATGAGAATTTTTACATTATTTATTTTATTTACTTTAATGAACATTTCGGCTTTTCCTCAAATTTATACTTTGCAAAGAGGAGAGAGAGTAAAAGACGGATATATTTTAGACGAAAATAATTACGCCGTTATTTTAGAAAAAAACGATTTAAATAATCAAAAAACTTTCGACATACTCTACAACGATAAGAGATTAACAGGTTATAAAGATTCGGGAATAATAAGAATACTCCCGAATAATACTTTGATAGCCACGATGTTAAAATCTTCTACGGGAAAGGATATGTGGGCTTTAATATACGGCGATAATGAAATGGAATTCGATTCTATAGAGAGGGTTATTTTTTCGGGAAATAATTCTATAATATTTACAAGATTGATGGATTACGGAATTGCGATTATAAACGGAGAGATAAAAACTCAATACTCGGAACTATTTGCCTCTATAATAAACGATAATAATTTTGCTTTTTCTTATTTAAGAGACGGAGAATATTTTATCAATATTAACGGAGAAGAAAAACCCATTGACGGCAGAGTGGACAGAATGCAATATTCTGCTGACAAAAATACATTGATATATATTATTAACGGAGAAAATAATTTTTCAATATCAAATAACGATACGGAAAATTTTGCCGGAGTCGATGATTTTACTTTTTTCAATTCTACAACTTATGCCTACGCCGTTAAATTAATTCCCGAAATTGACATTAGCGAAACGAACGAAGCGCTTATTGAAACTAACAATATAACGAATTCCATAATTACAAATACCTCCGTTATTACGAATTATAATTTTTCTAATATTAGCTTATATACAAACGAAGAGGGAATAACCGTAAAAGGACAATCGAACACTATAGCACTTATGACTGTAACGAATATAATAACAAATTTTATAACGATGGAACGAATACCCGAATTGTCCCCAGATTATACTACCAATGAAAATATAATGACGAGCCTTATTTTAAACGGCAGAAATTTTGGAGAATATAATTTAATAACCAATATGTCGTTTTCGCCAGATGGAAAAACTTTGGCTTTTATCAATATAGACACAAACGAAAATATGAGTCTATATATAGGCGGAGAGTCGACTACAAATTATGATACGATTCATTTATATAAATATTCTGACGATTCAAAATCGTTTGTATATGCTGCGCAAACCAATGGAATTTCTTTTATCGTATTAAACGGAAAAAGATTGAATAAAGATTTTAACAATATAAAAGAATTGTATTTTTCTTCAAACAATAATTTGGTTTATAATGCCGCAAAAGGCGAGAGAGAATATATTTTTACGGATGATTTTGAAAGCCCCGCGTATAATAATATAATTTCTTTTAAGTTTATAGGAGAATCTTTTGCATTTACGGGAGAGAGACTCGGAAAATATTATTACTTCTTATTGAATAAAGAAAATATGTTGAGAAGAGAATTCGGAGGCTACGATTTTGTATCTGCCATAGGTGAAGAACATGATTTCGCAATATCGATAATTTCGGACGGAACAAATATATTTATAATTAAAGACGGAAATATTATAAATCAATAATTTTTAATTTTTGAAACGAACTCTCTTAAATCGTTTGGAAAGGGAGCTTTTACTTTTATTGGTTCATTGGTTATAGGATGATTAAATTCGAGTTTATAGGAATGCAAAGCTTGTCTATTAAAAAAATCTTTTGGAACTACGCTTTTTTTGATAAAGGAATTAAAAACTTCGGGACCGTATTTTCCGTATATTTTATCTCCTACCATATAAAATCCGAGCGAATGTAAATGAACTCTTATTTGATGCATTCGTCCCGTATATAATCTTGCCAATACTATGGCATAATCTCCAAATTTTTTTATGGTTTTGAATTTCGTTTTTGAATATTTTAAATTTTCATTTTTAGAATATTTTTTTATTTCGTTAATGTCTTTATGAAGTATTTGATATCTTCTATAAAAAGGATTTCCAACTTCTTCCATATATCCTTCTACCGTAAAATTATTTTTTATATTTTTTGCATTTTCGACTATCGCTATATAAGTTTTTTTTATTTTATTATTTTTATTAGAATGCATAGCGCAGAATTTTGACGCCGATTCATGCCCGCGAGAAAGAACTACGCAACCGCTTGTTTCTCTATCTATTCTGTTGAGCATATTTATATTTGAGTTAAGAGTTTCTTTCATTATCGTATGCAAAGTGTTATAATAATATTTTCCCGAAGGTATTACGGGTAGATTCGCCGGTTTATTTACTATAATCAAATCTCCGTCATCGTAAATTATTTGAATATTTTTATCAATTTCAGGTTCTTTTAATCCTATAAGATGATAAACGATTTCGTCTCCTTTTTTTACTATTCTCGTATATTTTATTCTTTTTCCGTTTACCAATACCAAACCTTGCCCGATTAAATCTTGCCATTTGCTTCTTGAATAATAAGTAAATCGATTTCCCAAATATCTATCCAATCTCATATAATCTATATTTTCTTCCACTTTGCATTTTCTTATAACCGAATTTTTATATATTTCTTCAAGATTCGAATTTAATTTGTTTTTTTCTTTTTTCATTTATCGTTGATTTTTGTTTATTTTATTTTTATTTATTTAAGAAAATCTTTATATAACATACTCGGCTGAATATCCGTATTATTTTGATATTTACCGCTATTATATTCTTCATAGTCTCCGTCAATAGTATGATAATATAATTGAGCTATTTCCACATTTGGGTATATTATTATAGGTTTTATGCAAAATATTTCCAAAGTCCAATAACCAGAAAATCCCACATCTCCAAATCCAGCCGTTATATGAATGAATATTCCAAGTCTGCCTATAGAAGACCTGCCTTCAATCATGGGAACGAATTTTTTTGTGCTTGTATATTCCAAAGTTCTGCCAAGGTATAATTGATTCGGTTCTAATTTATAACCGTTTTCGGAAATAATAATTTCTTTAGTTTCGTTTGGCTTTTTCATATCTAAAGTATTTTCTCTATATATTAAAAGTTTATTATGTAATTTAACATTATAACTGTTGGAATTTAATTGACTTCTATTGAAAGGTTCTATTATTATATTTTTTCCTAAATTTTTTTCTATTTCGAGTCCAGATAAAATCATTTTTATATCCTAATCGTAATTAATTATTTTCTTTATTTTTTAATATTAATATTGTATAATATATTTTATAAAATAAAAGTAAATAAAAATATGGAGTATAGAATGATAACTATAAATTATAAAAATGTATTGGGTTTTTTAAAAGAATACGAGCTGGACTATTTGCATGATTTTGCAAAATTCTCAAACGAGTTATTGGAAAATAAAAAAGGAGTCGGAAACGATTTTTTAGGATGGGTTAATTTACCTTCGGAAGCTTTAAAAACTGCAAAAGAAATCGATTTGCTTGGAAAAGAAATTAGGGAAAATGCTGAAGTTTTGATTTCGGTTGGAATCGGAGGCTCTTATTTGGGAGCTAGAGCGGTTATAGAATCTTTTTTAAATCCTTTTTCTAAAGCTAAAAAAGGCGCAACTCAAATAATATACGCCGGACATAATATGAACGGAGAATATTTTAAACATCTTTTGGATTATTTGGAAGAGGATAATAAAGATTTTTATATTAATGTAATTTCAAAAAGCGGAACTACAACAGAACCGGCTATAGCCTTTAGATTTTTAAAAGAATATGCGGAAAAAAGATACGGAAAAGACGGAGCTGCAAAAAGAATAATAGCCACCACGGATGCTAAAAAAGGAGCTTTAAAAACTTTATCTACAGAAAATAAATACAGAACTTTTGTAATACCGGACGATGTGGGAGGTAGATATTCCGTCCTTACCCCGGTAGGTTTAATTCCTATAGCCGCTGCGGGAATAGATATAGAAGAATTGATTAAAGGTTTCGATTCTATGGCAAAATTGACTAAAGACGGCGATTATAAAAAAAATCCTTCTATGTTATATGCAATGTTAAGAAATATTTTATATAATAAAGGTTTTACTACGGAGATTATGGTAAATTATATTCCAAGAATGCATTATATATCGGAATGGTGGAAACAATTATACGGAGAGAGTGAAGGAAAAGATAAAAAAGGCATATATCCTTCTTCTGTGGATTTTTCTACCGATTTGCATTCTTTGGGACAATTTATACAGGATGGAAGAAGAGGATTATTTGAAACCGTTATAAGAGTGGGAAGCGAGGATATAGATTTAAGCGTGAAAAAAGAAGATTCCGATTTGGACGGACTTAATTATTTGGATGGGAAAAAATTGCATGAAATAAATAAATCCGCTCTCGAGGCTACGGTTTTGGCGCATGTTGATGGAGGCGTTCCTAATATAATAATAGATATCGACAAAATTACTCCGTTTACGATTGGAGAGCTTTTATATTTCTTTGAAAAAGCCTGCGGTATTTCGGGTTATATTCTAGGAGTTAATCCGTTCGACCAACCGGGAGTTGAAGAATATAAAAAAAATATGTTTGCTATGCTTGGTAAAAAAGGTTATGAGGAGATGGGAAAAACTTTAAGGGCAAGATTGGAAAAATAAATTATAAAGTAATTTTAAATTGATAGCGGCGTTTTAAGTTATTATAAACTTTCTATGCCGTTATTTTTTAGGTTTGAAAACTAAAGAAATAGAGTTGACGCAATGCCTGATATTTTTTTCAGTTAAATGTTCGCCTTCGAATACATGCCCCAAATGTCCTCCGCAATTATTACAAGTAATTTCTATTCTATATCCGTCTTCGTCCAATGAACGTCTGACGGCTCCGATTATTTCATCGTCAAAACTTGGCCATCCGCAATTGGATTTGAATTTATCTTTGGAACGATACAACTCGGCGCCGCATTGTTTACAACAATATGTTCCTTCTTCAAAAAAGTCGTTATATTCTCCTGTGAAAGGATATTCCGTGCCTTTGAATATTATAATATTTTTTTCTTCTTCCGTTAAATCTCTTTTTTCCATTTTTATAAACCCAAAATTAAAATTATTAAAAATTTTTAATTTAAATTTTTTAATTTAATTTCTTTAATTCTTCTACTTCTTTTGCAAAAAGTTTTAAAGCGCTTTCCACAACTTCTGGTTTTGTCATATCGACTCCCGCAACTTTCAAATTTTCTATGGGAGTTCTACTTCCGCCGCTTTTTAGGAATTTTAAATAATTATCTCTATTTGTATAATCTCCTCTTTTATTTCCTTCGATAACTCCATTTGATAAAGCTACCGCAGCCGACATTCCCGTAGCGTATTTATAAACATAGAAAGAACGATAGAAATGAGGAATCCTTAAAGCTTCCAAATCGCTTGTCTCTTCTAAAACTGAATTTTTTCCGAAATATTTTTTTAATAAATCTTTATAAACAGTTCTTATAAGTTCTAAAGTTGTCGGGTTTCCCTCTTCCGCTTCTTTATGAATTATATGCTCGAATTCGGCAAACATAGTTTGTCTGAATACGGTTGCCACGAATCCGTTAATGTCTTTATTTAAGAGAAATTTTTTAACTTCTTTTTTACTTTCGTTTTGCATTAAATAATTAAAAAGCAATTTTTCGTTGAAAGTTGACGCAACTTCCGCCTCAAAAATGGAATAATTATGATGCTGAAAAGGATTATTTTTTCTGCTATAATAACTATGCATACTATGTCCAGCTTCATGCGCCAAAGTGAATACCGATTCTATACTCTCGTCTCTAAAGTTCATTAATATATAAGGTTCGGACACATAACAACCTGCAGAAAAAGCGCCGCTAGTTTTTCCTTTATTTTCGTATTTATCGACCCATCTTGAATTTAAACCTTTTAATAATATAGAAACATATTCGTCTCCCAAAGGCTCGAAAGATTTTCCTAATATATTAATCGCTTCGTCAAAAGTATTTTTTATTTTTACATTTTTCACTATAGAAGCGTATTTATCATATTGTCTAAAATCTTTTATCCTCAATTTTTTCTGACAATATTTATAATAATTATGCAAAGACGGTAGTGCGTTATGAACGCTTTTAATTAAACTATCGTAAACGCTTACGGGTATATCGTCCGAAAATAATTCCATTTCTCTAACGCTTTTATAATTTCTAATTTTTGCATCGAATATATCCTGTTTTATTTGGCTTGCATAAAGTTCCGCTAAAGTATTTTTATGTTTATCATATTCTTTATAAAATAGATTATAGCTTTCTTTTCTTATTTCCCTATATTGACTTTGTTGAAAACTTGAAAAAGTGGCATGGGTTAGAGTTTGTTTCTTGCCTTTTATTTTAATTTCTCCAAAATCCAAATCGGCGTCATTTAAAGTGTCGAATACATTTGAAGCTGTAGAAGATAATTCGCCTTGTAACGCTAGTATTCTCTCTTCTTTTTCCGACAAAGTATGAGGTTTATATTTAAGTATTCTATTCAAATAAATTAAATATTCTTTTAATGCCTCGTCTTTCAAAAAATTATTGATGTTTTCGTCTTCTATACTCATTAATTCAGGTTCGAAATAACTTAAATTTGCCGAAATTTCGGAAGAAAGTTTTGCAAATCTTGCGACTTTAATATTGGCGTCGTTATTGGTTAAATCTTCCGTTTGTTTTAGAAAAGCGTAAGAGCCTAATTTTTCCAAAATTATAGACGCTTTCATTATGGTATCCAATATGTTTTTTAATTCGTTAGCCGACTTTGATAAATTGCCTTTGAATTTTATCGCTTCTTTAGAGAATTCTTCCATTTTCTTAAAATCGCTTTCAAATTCGTTGTCATTTTTATATAATAGAGATAGATTCCAAGTATCTTCCGTTTTTACATCTTTTCTTAAAACTAATTTATTTTTCATCTTAATTTAAAATCCTTTATTAAAATTTTTTTTAATTTTTTTTATTTTTATATTTTAATTCAAAATTCCTTATCAAAAATAAAACGGTAAATTATTTGTCTAAATTAGAAGTACAATTAGGACATTTAACCGCGTTTATATTTATAGTCGAAAAACAATAAGGGCAGTTTTTTTCCGTCACTTCTTTTTCTTCTTTCGTTTTTTTGAGTAAAGAAGTTTCCATTTTATTAAAAGCCTTTATAACCAAAAATATTGCAACCGCCGTTATAAAAAATGTTATAAGAGTATTTATAAAAACGCCATAACTTACCACTACCGCTCCCGCCGATTTTGCCGCTTCCAAAGAATGATAAGGACCTTCGTTTTCCACTCCTTTTTTTATAACCAAAAATATATTGGAAAAATCTATGCCTTTTAATAGTAAACCTATAGGAGGCATTAGAATATCATTAACCAAAGAATCGGCTATTTTACTAAAAGCCGCTCCTATAATAATGCCGACAGACATATCGAGTATATTTCCTCGCATGATAAATTTTTTAAATTCTTGTATCATAATTAATCTCCGTGAGTTTTATATTTATATTAAATTAATTATATATTAAATGCTATTAAATTAAAAGTATAATTTGCCTGTTTTTATATCAACATATTAAAATATTATTACCGCTAGTTTGAATTTTAAATTTATAATATTAGCCTTGAAAGTTTTTAAATAAAATTGTATAGTATAAAAATAATATAATAGTATAAAGAAGGAGTTTTTTATGCCTAAACTTAAAGTAATGATAGCGGCTTCAGAAGCGATACCTTTTATAAAAACGGGAGGACTTGCCGATGTTACGGGTTCTTTGCCAATATATTTAAAAAAATTCGGAGTCGAGGCTTTCGTGGTTATTCCAAAATATAGCGATATCGATTTTAAAGATTGTTATTTGGAGAATATTCTTCCCACTATGTGCGTTCGTATGGGAAATGGCGAAGAATGGTGTTCGGTATTTAAGACGGTTTATAACGGAGTTGATTTTTATTTTATAGAACATCATAATTTTTTTAGTAGAGAAGGACTCTATCATGATAACGCGTTTAACGATTATCAGGATAATGCATGGAGATTCGGATTTTTTTCAATGGCGGCTTTGCAATTATGCAGAGATTTAAGATTGGATATAGATGTCGCTCATGTCAACGATTGGCAAACAGCCGCAATTCCCGCATATATAAAAACTTGGCATTGGAGCAACGAACTCGGACGCGCCGCAAGTTTGCTCACTATTCATAACGCAAATTATCAGGGTATTTATAATGCAAGCACGACTTACGATTATTTGGGTTTAGGTTGGAATAATTATAGCCCCGACACTTTCGAAGACCATTCGAATATTAATTTGCTTAAAGGCGGAATATTCTTTTCGGATGTGGTAACCACTGTCAGTCCGACTTACGCTAAAGAAATTTCTACTCCTTACGGCGGACATGGTATGGCGCCTTATTTACAAAACAAAACCACAAGTTTTTTCGGAATACTTAACGGAATAGATGAACAAGTTTGGAATCCAGAAAAAGACAAATTTATATCTGCTAACTTTTCTGCAAAATATATGGGAGGCAAAAAAATATGCAAGAGAGAATTGCAAAAAAGATTCTTGCTTGAAGAAGACGATAATGTGGCGTTAATAGGAGCGATTGGAAGATTCGTCGACCAAAAAGGCTATCAATTTATAGCTTCGATAATAGATTATTTAATGAGTAACATGAAAATGCAATTCGTTATATTAGGAACGGGAGATAAGGGACTCGAAAATTTCTTCGGAGATTTGCCTAAAAGATATCCCGGACGAGTTGGTTCTTATATAGGCTACAATAACGAGCTTTCGCATTTAATAGAAGCCGGTTCGGATATGTTCGTTATGCCTTCTTTATTCGAGCCTTGCGGACTCAATCAAATGTATTCTTTAAAATACGGAACTGTCCCTATAGTGCATGCAACCGGCGGACTAGACGATACGGTCGAAAACTATAACGAAGATACGGGAGAAGGCACGGGATTTAAATTTTATGACGCCACTTCTTCCGCTTTATATAATACGATAGGTTGGGCTATAAGCGTTTATTACGACCATCCCGATAGATTTAAAACTATGCAATTAAGGGGAATGAATATAGATAATTCTTGGGAAAAAAGTGCAAAAGAATATATTAAAGCTTACGAACTTGCAATATCCAATAAAAGAAATTATGACGATATGTGCAGTTTATAATCAAGTTTTACATTTTGAGTTTTTATTTTGTGGGGTATAGTTATATGGGAAAAACCAATAATATTTTATATGTAATGGCTTATAAAAATTTTCAAGACGAAGAATATTTTGAAACGAAAAAAATATTTGAAAATAACGGATATAAAACAAAAATTTCTTCTTCGATAATAGGAGAGGGGCAGGGCAAATTGGGAAGTTCCGTAAATATAGAACTTTTATTTAGCGAAGTCGACGCGGTAGATTTTGACGCTATAGTTTTTGTAGGCGGTTTGGGATGCATTACATTATGGGACGATTGGCGAGCGCAAGGACTTTCAAAATTATTTTTAGATAATAAAAAAATCGTGGCTGGAATAGGAAGCGGAGTCGTGATTATGGCTAATGCCGGAATACTAAAAAATATTAAGGCGACTTGCTTAACTGCAGACGAATCTCATGTTCGACATGGCAGTGCAGATATAGTCGGAGGAAATGTGGTAATATCGGGAAATATTATAACCGCACAAGGTCCGAAGTCCGCCAAGGAATTTGCAAACTCTTTGATTGACGCTTTAAAAAATTAAGATAATATTATCATATTTTATTATTTTTATTATTAAAATTCTACTTAACATAAGCCCCATTATCCAATAAAAATGAAACTATTTCCAAATGTTTATATTCCAAAGCTCTCATTAAAGCCGTATAACCGTATTCGTCTTTAGCATTAATGTCGGCACCATTATTAACTAAATATTTAACCACTTCCAAATGTCCATTTTTTGCAGCTAACATTAAAGCCGATTCGCCAAATACATCGTTAATATCAGCTTTATTTTCTATCAAAAATTTTACAATTTCTAAATTTCCTCTGGAAGAAGCCTCTTTTAAAGGATTGTTTCCGTCTTTGTCAAAATCGTTAATATCTTCGACTCTTTGAGCCAAATATTTTGTTATTTCAAAATTTCCTTTATTTACGGCAAACATTAAGGCGCTCCAACCGTTATTATCTTTAACGTTAACATCGGCACTTTTCTCTTCAACCAAATATTTAATCAATCCCAAATCTCCAATATTTGCAGCATTCATTAAAACCGTATTTCCTTTATTGTCTTCAGCGTCAATATTCGCTCCTTCATCGACCAAAAATTTTACCAATTCCAAATTTCCGGTATTTGCCACATTCATTAAAACGCTACTGCCTTCGTTATCTTCGGCGTTGACATCCGCTCCTTCTTCAATCAAATATTTAACCAATTCCAAATTTCCGGTATTTGCCACATTCATTAAAACGCTACTGCCTTCGTTATCTTCGGCGTTAATATCCGTTCCTTCATCAACCAAAAATTTTACCAATTCCAAATTTTTATTTTCCGAAGCCGCTATTAAAGCTGTTAAGTCGTCTGCGTTTATATTCGCTCCTTTTTCTTCCAATAATTTAGCCGTTTGCAAATTCCCTTCCATTTGAGCGAGCATCAAAGCCGTTTCGCCATAATCGTTTTTTGCGTTAACATTCGCTCCATTATCTATTAAAAATTTAACCGTTTCCAAATGTCCTCTATAAGAAGCCCACATTAAAAGATTAAAACTAAAACTGTCTTTGGCATCTATATTCATTCCGTTTTCCACCAAAAGTTTAACTATTTCAAAATTTGATTCTATCGAAGAATATGTTAAAGTAGTTTCTCTGTAATCGTAATCTATAGAATTAATATCCGCCCATTTGTCTATTAAAAATTTAGTCATCTCGTAATTTCCTTTATACGAAGCAAAACTTAAAGGAGATATTTCATACTCGTCTTCGTTTATTGTAACTTTAACTTTATCGTTAATATTAATATTTTCTCTCTCCAATATGGAATTAAACTCGCC
>CAZUEE010000016.1:17799-28817 GCA_964619175.1 uncultured Brachyspira sp.
TAACTTTATCGTTAATATTAATATTTTCTCTCTCCAATATGGAATTAAACTCGCCAATATCGTTATTTTCTATGGCTTTAATTAATAATTTTTTATAATCTTCATCTTCTGATTTATAATTTTCGTCTCGTTCTATTTCGTTTTTATCTATTTCGTCTTTTACTAATTCTTCTATTTCTTCCAATTTTTCTATTTCTTCTATTTTTATTTCCGTTAAGTTCGTTTTATTTACGATTAAATTTTCTTTTTCTATTTTTATATCCGTTTGAATATCATTTATATTAGTTGTAATATTTTTTATATTTGTTTTAATCTCGTCTGTAAAAATTTCGATATCGTTTGTATTTAAATTTTCTTCAATATTATGTTTTTTTACATCTGATTTTTTAGAGCAGTATGTTAAGCCTAAAATTAAAATCATAATCAATATTAATTTTTTATTCATTTTTACTCCAAAATTTTTTGTTTTAAATTTTTATTTTCAAATTTTTTGTTTTTAAATTTTTTCTATGGCTTCTAAATAGCATGACATAAAATCTCCTTCTCCTCTTTCAAAATCCAAAACCATAGAAGAAACTTTTTTGTTAAGTTCTTTTATCATAATATAAGCCACTTCCCTAGATTTATTTTCGGTTAAATTAGGATTATTTTCAAGTATTTGTTCCACAATTTTATTAATATTTACTCTTTTATAAACTCCGTCTCTATCCATTTTATTTTCCTTAAATATTGTTAAAAAAATTATTTGTCTTTTTTCCATACGATATGTCCATTAATATCATATTTTTCATAAATACTCAAAACTTCTTCCAAAAAATTAATTAAATCTTTTTCATTTAATTTTTTGGCAATTTCCAACATTCGTATAAACATTTTCTTACCCGTTTCGGTTTGTTTTAAATTCTTTTTCAAAAAATTATGTTTTGAGCAAAGCGTCTGCCCGTTTTCCAAAGTCGCCTTTCCGCCCAAATCTTTAGGTTTTATATGGTCGACATGCAACTCTACGCCTTCGTTTTTACCCATTCCACAGATTACGCATTTATAATTATCTCGTTCTAAAATTTGCTTTTTAAGTTGTGGAGTAAAGTCTTCCAAATTGTCCATTAAAACTACAAAATCCGGGTCATATCTATAAACACCTTTGGAAATTTTTTGCAAATAACCTTTTTGATGCAAACTTCTAATTCCTCTGTCCGGGTCTCTAAAAACTTTTCCCGTTCTTTTATGCCATTCGTTTACCACCCAATCTACGACTTCGGGATGAGGAACATCTCTATTTGGATTTTTCTTGAAAAATTCCATAATCAAATCAAGCTGACTATTTTTATTCATTAAAATTTCTCCGTTTTCTTTTTGTATAGTTTGATAAAATCTTTCCACAGAAAGATTGCAATATTCTCTGTCTAATTCTACTCCTATAAAATTTCTATTATTTAAATAAGCCTCTATCATAGTAGTTCCGCTTCCGCTGAAAGGGTCGCATATTATATCGCCTACGAAAGAAAAAAGTTTAATGCATCGTTTTGGCAATTCTCTTGGAAACGGCGCCGGATGTCCTATACGTTTTTTCGATTCTCCATTAAAACTCCATAATCCGTTAGTCCAAGCCATAAACTCTTCTTTTATAATATCGCTTTGCCCTTTTACTTTCTTTTTCCATTCGTTTTTATATAACACTACTATAAGTTCGACCGGAGCGATAACATACGGAGCCGAAGCGCTTAACCAACTACCCCAAGCCGTTCTGCGAGAAATATTGCCCTCATTCCAAACTATGGCACTATGATATTTCCAACCTATATCTTTTGCAATTGCTATTAAATCGGCTCCAACGCTCTGTTGTCCTCCTTTATTTTTATCGAGCGGAATATTCAAACAAAATCTTGCGGTATCTTTTGCCCAAATATAGCAATTATGCATCCATTTTTTGCTAAATTCTAAATATTCTTCATATTCGTTAGAATCTTTGTTTGAATTATAATTTATACCGACATTATATGGAGGCGAAGTTATTATTAAATCTACGCTTTCTTTATTTAAGATATTTTCATCAAGGCAAGAACTATTATAAAGAAGTATATTTTTGTTTGAGAAAAACATAGACTTTTCGCTTGCATTATAATCTATTTCAATATTTTGTAATAAATTATGTTCAGTTGCCGGTATCATTTATATTTACATCCAATTATTTATTCAAAAGAAGACAATACTTCGTTTATGCCTTTTAATTTGTCTTCAAATTCTTTTTGCTTTCTTTTTTCTGTTTCTATAGCTTCCCGTTTAGCCTTATTAATAAAATTTTCGTTTGAAAGTTTTTTATTAACGATATCCAAATCTTTTTTATACGAAGACGCTTCTTTTTCAAGTCGATGTTTTTCCGCTTCAAAATCTATTATTCCGACAAGATTGACATTTATCTCGCCTCCTTCGAATACTTTTACAAAACTTCCTTTGCTTCTTTCGTTTTCTTTGGCAAAAACTATACTGAGCGACTGCGTTAAAGAAAGATACGATATTATATCTTTATAATTTTCGCTTACGGTTTTAAAATAATTAGAAGTATATCTTAATACAACTTCAAGTTTTTTATTCGGAGGCAAATTGAATAAAGAGCGAGAATTTCTTATCGCCGAAACTATATCCTTTATCAAATCGAATTCTTTTTCTATATCTTCGAATATATATTTGTTGTTAGCTTTAGGATATTCTCTTATCATTATAGATTTTGATTCTATATTTCTTTTTGGCAAATTAAAATAAATCTCTTCCGTTAAAAATGGCATGAAAGGATGAATCATCGCCATAGATTCTTCCAATATATACAAAAGCAGCGACAAAGTTTTTTCTCTTTTATTATTTTCTTTCAAGTCGAATTTACTTATCTCTATATACCAATCGCAAAACTCGTTCCAATAGAATTTGTAAACCGTTTGAGATGCTTCGTCAAATCTATATTCGTTTAACTTTTTTGCAGTGGTTTCCACAGTTTTTTGAAGTCTAGATAAAATCCATTTGTCTTTATTTTCAAGTTCGAATTCGTCTATATTTCTTATCGTCTCTCCATCCTCGATATTTCCAAATATAAATTTTGCGCTATTGTATATTTTGTTTGCAAACTTTCCTCCCATTTTAAAAAGTTCTCTATCAAGCCAAATATCCTGTCCACCTAAAGAAGTTATAAAAGATAAAGTAAATCTAAAAGCGTCCGCTCCATGTTCGTCTATTATTTCAATCGGGTCTATTCCGTTTCCCAAACTTTTAGACATTTTTCTTCCTATTTTATCTCTTATCAAACCGTTAAGGTAAACATCTTTAAAAGGAATATCTTTCATAAAATGAGTTCCAGCCATTATCATTCTTGCAACCCAGAAAAATAATATATCGTATCCCGTTACCAAAGTCGATGTAGGATAAAAATATTTTAAATCCTCGTTATTCTCTGGCCAACCGAAAGTCGAAAAAGCCCATAACCAAGAAGAAAACCAAGTATCCAACACATCGTTATCTTGTTTAATATTTTTACTCGAACATTTGCTACATTCTTTAATATCCGTTTTTGACACCGTCATCTCTTTGCAATTATCGCAATACCAAACGGGAATTCTATGTCCCCACCATAATTGTCTGCTTATGCACCAATCTCTTATATCGCTCATCCAATGATTATAAGTGTTAATCCATCTTTCCGGGTAAATTTTTATCTGTCCGTTATTAACTACTTTATAAGCTTCTTCTGCTAAAGGCTTCATTTTTACGAACCATTGGTCGCTATAATAAGGTTCTACGGGATTATGGCATCTATAACAATGTCCAACCTGATGTTTTATTTTATCGTATCCCAAAAAAGCGCCCAAACTTTCCAATTCTTTTATTATTAATTCTCTCGCTTCTTTAACCGTTTTACCTTGATAATTTTTTGGAGTATTTTCGTTGAAAGTGCCGTTAGCTTTAAGAATATTTATTATTTCCAGATTATGCCTTTTCGCTATTGCAAAATCGTTATTGTCATGCGCTGGAGTAATTTTTAAAGCGCCCGTTCCAAAATCTTTGTCTACATAACCGTCTTTTATAAGTTTTAATTTTCTGCCGATTATAGGAAGTATCAAAATAGTATTTTCGTCTAAATGAGAATATCTTTTATCTTCGGGATGAACCGCAATCGCTACATCGGCGAGTATTGTTTCTGGACGAGTTGTGGCTACTTCTATATATTCGTCTCTGCCTTCGATTTTATATTTTATACGATATAAAGCGCCGGAAATTTCCTCATGGTCTACTTCATCGTTTGCAAGCGCCGTTCCGCAACTTGGACAATAATTTATTAAGTATTTTCCTCTATATATTAAACCTTGATTATAAAGTTCCACGAAAACTTCTCTAACGGCATTGCTTAATCCTTCGTCTAATGTAAATCTTTCTCTCTCCCAATCGCATGAGCAACCTATTTTTTCAAGCTGTTTTATTATTATAGAATGATGTTCGTTTGCAACTTCCCAAGTCAATTTAACGAAATCTTCTCTTCCCAAATCATGTTTATTTTTTCCTTCTTTTTTTAATTTTCTTTCCACGACATTTTGAGTTGCAATTCCGGCATGGTCGGTTCCGGGCATCCATAAAACGCATTTTCCTAACATTCTATGAAATCTTATCAATATATCTTGCAAAGTATTATTTAATCCATGTCCCATATGCAAAACGCCCGTGACATTTGGAGGAGGTATTATTATAGAATAAGGTTCTTTATTTTTATCAACTTCGGCATGAAAAAATCCGCTCTCTTTCCAAAAGCAATATAATTTTTCTTCGATATTTTTAGGATTATAACTCCCTCCTAAAGTATGTTTCATTTATTCCCCCAATTTAAAATTTAAATAATTCGTTATATTTTATATCATATATTATATTTTTCAATTATGTTTATTAAGTTGTAAAAAAATTAAAATCATATGCGTTTAATCTTCTTAAATTGACAAATAGACTTTATTTTGATAAAATATAAATCAGTTAATAAAACGGAAATTTTAATGGAAAAAAACTATAAGGTAATAGCGAGAAAATATCGCCCTCAAACTTTTGAAGAAGTTATAGGGCAGGAACATATAACGAAAACGATATCAAAAAGCATAGCCCAAAAGAAGATAGCGCATGCATACCTTTTTTCTGGTCCACATGGCGTAGGTAAAACTTCACTTGCAAGAATAATAGCGAAGGCTTTAAATTGCGTAAACGGTCCTACCGATAAACCTTGCGGAGAATGTCCTTCTTGTATTCAAATAGAAAACGGAACTCCGCTCGATGTTATAGAAATAGACGGAGCGAGCAATAGAGGAATAGAAAATATTAGAACTATAATCGAAAATGTGAGAATATCTCCCGTTTCTGGCAAATATAAAATATACATTATAGACGAGGTGCATCAAATAACTAACGAAGCTTTTAACGCCTTATTAAAAACTTTGGAAGAACCACCTTCGCATGTGGTTTTTATACTTGCAACCACCGAAGCGGAAAGGGTTTTGCCAACTATAAGAAGCCGATGTCAACAATATACTTTTAAATCTCTCGGTATAGAAGATTTGGAAAAAATCCTTAAAGTAATATTAAGTAAAGAAAATATAGCCTATGAAGACGAAGCGATTTTTTTAATTTCAAAACAAGCTCGAGGTTCGGTTAGAGACAGCGAAACAATTTTGGAAAAAATGATAGCTTATACTACCGATAAAAAATTTATAAGCGCCGCGGATGTCATAGCGGTAGTCGGCGGAAATAATTTTAGTTTCGTTAAAGAGTTCTTCGATGTTATGATGTCTGGAAGCAAAAAAAATTATTTTCTGTTTATAAAAAAATTATTCGAAGATACCGTAGATATTAGAACTTTTATAAATAACTTGATAGAATATATGCGCATTATACTTATGATTAAAAGCGGCATTGACGATATAAAATTGCTTGAAATAACGGAAAGCGAGAGAGACGATTTAAAAATTTTTGCAAGTCATTATAGCGACGATGAAATCGAAAAAATATTGGATTATATACTTTTGATTGAAGAGAGAATAAGAAACGCATCCAATCCAAAAACCATATTTGAAATGAGGGCGATGTTGCTTTTGAATACGGATAATTTAATTCGTCCGATTGATATAATATCCGCTTCGAATGTTTCGATTAATAAAGAAAACGAGATTAATTTTGAAGAAGAAAAGAATTTTAATAATTTAAATGTTAATAATAAAAACGAAAATAAATCTAAATACGATGTGCCATTAAATCCTACCGATAAAAGAAGAATATTTTATAATAAAATTCTTTCTTATATCGAAACGGAAAGCACAGCCATATATTCTTTATTGTCTCAAGGAAATCCTATAGAAAGCAAAGGAGCTACTTTAATAGTCGCTCTTCCAGAACATATATATGAAATGACTCAATCGGATAAAAGAATACCCGATTTAATAGCGAACGCCATACCTAAATTTACAAAAAATAAAGATGTCGCCATTCAATTTCAAAAAGCCGTTGAAGGCGATATGATAGACAAATTAAAAAGCAGATTGCAAGCTACCAAAGTCGATTCTGACAATATATAATCGTTTATTTTGTAAAATATTCTTGTAAAACATTATTATCTATATTTATAGAAATTATTTTTTTGCCGCTTTTCTCCCCTCTTATTATCTCAATGTCTTTTTTCTTTAAATTAAGTTCTTTTGCCAAAAATTCTATTATAGATTTATTCGCTTTGCCGTCTATAGCTTTAGCCATTATACGAATATAATAAAGTTCGTTTTCTTTTTTGAAGCTATTTGATTTTGCTCCCGCCGTTACTTTTACTTCCAAATTAATCATTTATTTGCCGTTTTAATAGTAGTTTTATAATTGATTATATATCTTAATTATAATATAATATAAGAATTATTTTAATATTTATGTATGGAAATAAACAAAGAATAAAGATGGATAAAGAGAATAAGGAAAATAAAGAAAGTCAAAGTTTAACGAACGCCAAAGAAACTTCTTACGACAATTTGGATGCTATTTCAATAAGACCGAAAAGTTTTGTAGATTTTATTGGACAGAATAATATAAAATCAAAATTAAAGGTTTATATAGATAGCGCCAAAAAACGAGATGTTTCTTTAGACCATATACTTTTTAACGGACCTCCGGGATTAGGAAAAACGACTCTTGCTCAAATTATAGCAAACGAACTTGGAAGCGCCATAAAATCTATTTCCGCTCCCGTAATAGAGCGTCAGGGAGACTTGGCTTCGATATTAACCACTTTAGGAGAAAAAGATATACTTTTTATAGACGAAATACATAGATTAAGAACGGTAGTCGAAGAGGTTTTATATTCGGCGATGGAAGATTTTTTTGTGGATATAAAAGTAGGCGAAGGAACGAGCGCTAAAAGTTTTAGAGTCAAACTGCCTCGTTTTACACTTATAGGAGCTACTACCAGAAGCGGACTTTTAAGCACTCCGTTATACGACAGATTTGGAATAGTCGAAAGATTGGAATTTTATACCGAAGAGGATTTGGCTAATATAGTTAAAAGAAGTTCGGTGTTTTTAAATATAAAAATAACGAATTCAGCGGCGTATTCTATAGCTTCAAGGTCGAGAGGAACGCCAAGAATTGCAAACAGATTATTAAGAAGAGTATTTGACTTTGCCACTGTTTCAAATGTTGTTAAAATAGACGAAGATTTTGCATGCGATTCTATGGAGAAATTGGGAGTAGACAAAAACGGATTCGAGTCGTTGGATAAGCAATATTTAAACGCGATAATTAAACATTATGACGGAGGTCCCGTAGGAATAGACACGATTTCAGTTTCATTATCCGAACAAATCGAAACTATAGAGGATATTATAGAACCTTATTTGATTCAATGCGGTTTTATAAAGAGAACTCCAAAAGGAAGAGTGGCTACAAAGAAAGCTTTTTCTTATTTAAATGTTTCAAAAAAATATGACGATAACTATAAAGGCGACGGCTTATTTGATATGATTGATTGAGTTATTGATTAAATTTAAGGAGAATTATTATTCAGACGAGAGATATTTTTAATAATACCGAAGAAAAAGAATTCGACAGCGAATTGGACAAATATTATATAGACGAAGAAAGTTCGGAAAATGCAAAAAATATTGCAAATAGATTGGTTAGAAATTTAAACTTTAAAAATTCAAATATTAAAAGCGATTATAAAAAAACTTCTAAAAAATTTAATAAACTTAACAAAATTAACAAATATACGAAGAAAAAAATAAAAGTATATAAAAATCCTTATGTAAAATCAAAAAATAAATTCTTTAAGGGAACGGCAAATTTTTTTAAAGCTTTGTATAATTTGACGGGCGGAATAAGAAATTTTTTCAATATCGTTATACAAGCCGTTATTAAAAAGGGAAACAACGAAAGAAGCATAATCATTTTTTATAACGAGGAAGAAAAAGGAATAAGACTTCCTATTAATAATTTTATGATACTATTTTTATTATTAATTTTTTCCGCTTTGGTATACACGGGAATCGACGCGTATTATAGACAAAAAAGCGCGGGAGATTTTTATATCACGCTCTCGGAAAGAGATGCGAAAACATATAAATTGATACAAGATTATAAAAATTCTTTAAATAGATATTCAAATGCATTAATAGATTATAATAATACTATGAGAAGTATATCTTATAGTATAGATTATAACGATAATGTTTATTTTGGAAATAATGAATTTACGAATATAAATAAAATTCTAAACGAAGTAGACAGTTATCAAAAAAATATATTGTCGTTTTTACAAATATCTTCAATTATTCATAAAGAAATTCCGACCGGATGGCCCGTAGCTGGAGGTGGAAGAATCTCAAGCGTATTCGGAGCGAGATTATCTCCTTTTACTCAAGAAAGAAGCTATCATTACGGAGTCGATATCGCAGGTCCTTATGGCACTCCGATTTTATCGGTTGCCGACGGGACGGTATCGTATTCGGGTTGGCGAAACGGTTACGGCTGGTTTCTTATAATTAATCATGCGAACGGCTATCAAACGGCTTACGGACATAATTCTAAACTTTTAGTAAGCAGCGGACAGAAAGTAAAAAGAGGAGAAAAAATAGCGCTTATAGGAAATACGGGAAGAACTACGGGAATACATTGTCATTTTGAAGTGAGAATAAACGGCGACCATAAAAATCCTATGCCTTATTTGAGCGCCCGATTTTAAATAATTTTTAAATAATTTATAAGTCAAATGAAAGAACATAATTCCAAAAAAAGATATTTAGGAGAATTTTATACTCCTTTTATATTCGCAAAAAAATCTTTGGAATGTATCAATAAAGCCATAACTATCGAAGAATTAAAAAGCGGAAATTTTAGAATCTGGGATATGGCATGCGGAAAAGGAAATTTGGAATATTATTTGGATAATTCGGTTTATAAATATTTATATATGTCAACAATAGATAAAGAAGATATAGAATATTGCAAAAAAATATTTAAAAACGCATGCATATTTCAATACGATTATTTAAACGACGATATCGAATTAAAAAATCAAATATTTAATTATAAAAAAATTCCCGAAAAATTAAAATCGGACTTGGAAGATAAAAATTTGAATTGGCTCATATTTATAAATCCGCCATATGCTACAAGTCAAGTTGCGGGAACTAATTCAAAAAGCAAAAAAAATGTAAGTTCGAGTTTGATAAGAGATATTATGCATAAAAACAAATTGGGAGAGGCATCTAGAGAATTGTCTGCCCAATTTATGTTTAGAATAAATAAAGAGTTTATAAATGGCAAAAATATTTATCTGGCAATTTTTTCAAAGACGAATTATATAAAATCGAATAATAACGAAAAATTTAGAGAGAATATTTGTAATTATAAATTTATAAACGGATTTATATTTTCATCGTCTAATTTCGACAGCACTTCAAAAACGACACATTTTCCCGTAAGTTTTATAATTTGGAAAATATCGAATGAATATAATATAAAAAACGAAAATATTTTACTTTCTGTTCTTGATAATAATTGTAACGAGATTTGCAAAAAAAATTATCATGTTATAGGCAGAAATCAATTACTAAACAAATGGATAAAAAGAGTTCGCAATTCTTATACTTTCGTTCCGCTATCGTCCGCCATAAAAGTTAAGAGTTCGGGGAAAGATATAAGAGATAAAATTTGCGAAGGTTTTATAGGCTCTCTTATGAGTTGCGGAAGCGATTTGCAAAAACAAAATCTTACCGCAATATTTTCGGCTCCTCAATCTTCCGCTGGCTCTCTTTCTATAACTAAAGATAATTTTGAAAAAGCCATGATTATACACGCGGTTAGAAGAGCGGCAAAAGTGGATTGGCTTAACGGCAGCGACCAATTTGTAATCCCGAAAGGAGATATTGAAAAATTGTCCGAAAAGTTTAAACTCGATTGCATTATTTGGAGTTTATTTTCTACTTCTAATCAAACCGTTTCTATGGATAATGTTTTTTATAAGAATAAATTTTATAGAATAGACAATCAATTTTATCCTTTCGATTATAAAGAAATTTATTCTAATTGTAATTTTTTTGATTATGACGATAGCAAAAGATTCGTAAACGAGTATTTGAAAAATAAAGAAAAAATTGTTACGAAAGAATCTTTCGATTTGCTTAATATCGGTAAAGAATTATATAATTTTTTTTACGGCAATATAGAAAGCGTAGATTTGAATAAATTTAAAATTTCGTTATGGGATACTGGTTTTTGGCAAATAAGAAAATCTTTAAAGGACGCCAAAATCGGACTCAATATTTTAAACGAAATAAAATTAAAAAGAGAGGTTGTAAAGAATAATATTTTTAAGGAAATTTATAAATTTATTTCTTAATAATGTTGAAACTTTTGCAAATATTACCACTATAATAAATAACGGAGGAGAATGGTTTGCTTCTAAATGAAATAATATAACTCCGTTTTATAATTTAAAAACGATTTTTAAACGCTCGCTAGTT
>CAZUEE010000017.1:0-16218 GCA_964619175.1 uncultured Brachyspira sp.
TAAGTTTTTTATTAAAAAATATAATGCAAATATTTTTACAAAATTATTGTATTGTATTGTATTGTATTGTATTGTATTGTATTGTATTGTATTGTATTGTAGAATTTATCCGCGTTTTCATTTGAAATTTCCTACTTTATAAGAATTACAATTAATTTTAAAATTATTATATATAATTTATAAGAAATGTCAAGTAAAATATAGACATAATTTTATTTTTATTATAAAATATACTTAATAATATTTAATTTATAATATCTAATTTTAGGAGAAATTATTATGTCAACACCACATATAGCGGCTAATAAAGGCGATATAGCGGAAACCATACTTTTACCCGGCGACCCTTTAAGAGCCAAATTTATAGCAGAAAATTTTTTAGAAAATGTAGTTCAATATAATTCGGTTAGAAATATGTTCGGTTATACGGGAAATTATAAAGGTAAAAAAGTTTCGGTTCAAGGCACGGGTATGGGAATGCCTTCTTGCAGTATATATTCTTACGAACTTATACATTTTTTTGGTTGTAAAAATCTTATAAGAATAGGAACGGCTGGCGCTTTATCGGACAAATTAAAAATAGGAGATTTGGTCATAGGTATGGGAGCTTGCACCGATTCTAATTATGCATATCAATACGAACTTAAAGGAACTTTCGCTCCTATAGCAAGTTATGAATTATTAAGAAAAGCAGTCGAAAAAACGGAAAGTATGAATATAAATTATCATGTCGGAAATATATTGTCTTCGGATGTATTTTATGGAGCAAATAATTCGACTATGGAATGGGCAAAAATGGGAGTGCTTGCCGTAGATATGGAAGCTGCCGCTTTATATATGAATGCTGCTTATGGAAAAGTTAATGCTCTTTGCATATTAACAATTTCAGATTCTTTAATCACAAAAGAAGCAACTACGCCAGAACAGAGAGAAAAAACTTTTACAAATATGATGGAAGTGGCTTTATCTTTGGCTTGATTATTATAAATCCTATAGCTTATAAAAAAGTTATAGGATTTATTATTTCGTAAATTATTTATAATTTTAATCTATAAATAAATCGTCAATATCGACATTGTTTTCTATCATTTTATTTTCTCTCATAAACTCTTCGGTTTTTTTCATCGAGGCTATATCTTTATCCGTAATATCTATACTAAAATCATACATAGGATACATTTCTTCTACCGCTTCTTCGGTTAGTCCCGTTTCTTTAGCGGATATTGAAATTATATCGTCATAATTATTATTCATATAATCCAAAACCTCTTTCTCGGCATTAATAAATATATCCACCAATTCTTTATTATCATTATAGAATTTTTCGCTTGTAGCTACCACAACGACAGGTTCTATTAGTTTTTCCCCAGTGGTAACTATATTATATCCTTCTTTTGCCGTATTATAAGCGGAAGGTCCCGCAAGTAAAGCCATATCCACCGAACCGCTCGATAACGCCGCGTAAGATTCGGGAATTCCCATTGATATAAATTGAATATCGCTTTCCTTTAATCCAATAGAATTCAAATAAGTCGCCAAAAGTTCATGAAGTATAGTTCCTTTAGGACCGGCTACTTTTTTTCCTCTGACATCGTTAGCGCCTTTTATAACATTTTTAGAAAATATTACAAAAGATTGCGGAGACCTGCTATAAGTGTTTATTATTTTTATATCCGCACCGTTAGCTTTCGCAAGTATGACGGAAGTAGCGCCAACTGCATATAAAAACTGAATATCGCCCGATGCCAGCGCTTGCGTTTGGTCGGGTCCGGCGGTTAATTCGGAATATACTACGGGGAGATTATATTTGCTAAACGCATTACTAAATATAAACTTATCTTTTTCTACCATAGAAGGCACATTTAAAGGCGATTTAACATAAGTTAACACTATTTGCTTAACCGAAAAATCCGACTCGTTTTTACAGCTTAAAACAAATATGATACATAATAATAATTTTAAAATATTTTGCATTTTTTACTCCTTAAAAGTTTATTTTATTATTGTTAATTCTTTATTGTTAATATATTTTAATTTTTTATAGAATTTAAAATATCCTTTTTCAATTCTATAAAAAATGGTGATAGTATATTTCTATCGTAATTTTCATTATTCAAGTCATATTCTTTTTTTATTTTACCTCCTTCGAATATAATTATTTTCTTTCCCAGAATCAGCGCTTCGTCAATACTATGCGTAACAAATATTATAGATTTTTTGCCTCTCATATAAATATTTACGGTTTCATTTTGTAAAGTCTCTCTGGTAAAATAATCCAGAGATGCAAAAGGTTCGTCCATCAATATTATATCTCCGTCATTAGCCAACGCTCTTGCTATAGCCACTCTCTGCATCATACCCAATGAAAGTTGATAAGGATACGCTTTATCAAATCCGTTTAATCCAATCATATTTATGAGATTATATATTTTATCTTTGCATTCTCTTCTCGCCTCTTTGTTCATTCCGAAAGTTATATTTGAAAAAACATTAATCCAAGGCATTAATCTAGGTTCTTGAAAAACTATGGATATTTTGGCGTTATCTTCGATTATTATTTTACCGCTATCTTGAATCTCTAATCGAGCCAATAATCTCAAAAAAGTAGTTTTCCCGCATCCGCTTTTCCCTAGTATCACGGTTATACCGTCCGAAGAAGATTCAAAATTTATATTTTTTATAACTTCTATTTTTTTATTACCTACAAAAAAAGATTTGGAAATATTTTTGGTTCTAACTTTCAATATTCGTCCCTTCCATATAAGAAAATTTCTTTATAAAATAGTGAAAAATCATATCCAGCAAATAACCTAAAATTCCTATCGTAATAATTCCCGCTATAACTTTGTCCGACCTTGACAACTGTTGAGCGTCAAGTATCATATATCCCAATCCGCTTGAAGCAGCTATCATTTCGGCACCTATAATCGCCCTAAAACTATAACCAAGTCCTATTTTCATTCCAGCCAATATTTGCGGAAAAGCGCTTGGCAAAATTATATAGAAAAATATTTTTAATCTTGAAAAATTGAGAGAATACCCAACCTCCAAAAGTTTTTTATCAACCGAAAATATGCCTTGCCTTATATTAATAAGTATCGGGAAAAACGAAGCGAGAATAATAATTATAATCTTTGACTTTTCGCCTATACCAAACCAAAGTATCAATATCGCTATCAAACTTATAGGCGGTATATTTCTCATAAATTCAATTATATTTTTAAAATATACGAACGCTTTTGGTTTTATTCCAAGTATCATTCCAAATATAAAAGCTAAAATAAAAGCTATAGAAAATCCCGCAAAAATCCTTAAAAGACTTACACAAATATTCTTTATTAAATTGCCGTTAATAGTTTCAATATAGAATGTTTTTAAAACTCTCTGCGGAGACGGAAGAACATATTCGCTCCATATATTAGATTTGCTCGCTATAAACCATAGCGTTATAATTATCAAAAATATAATATTCGATTTTATAAATTTCATTTTTAAATGCCATCTCCGTTATGACAACCTTTGTCGCAATAAAGTGCCTCTAAAAGTTTGCTATTTACATATAATTTATTTTTAAAAACTTTAAATATATTTTTAGCTCCGCTTACCGAATAAACATTATCGAATCCTTTAAAAAATCCGAGAGGAATCGGACTATCGTTTAACTTTTTCTTTTTATTTTTATCCAACGATATATTATTTTCTTTTATAAAGTCTCTCCAAGTTTTAAAAGTTAATCCTTCTAAATTTAACGAATTCCCAAAATCAGCCAAAGCTATGCAAGGCGTTGTTATAATTATATTATTTTTTATTCGAGCTTTTAATCCTATGGCGGTTTCTATCAAAATCGGATTAATATTGGCGTATTCGTAATCATCGTTATTTTTGTCTATATAATCGTATATTTTAGGACATCTCGAGTCGATTATGCATTTATCCGAGTTTAAACATTTTTCTCTAAATTTATTTTTAACTATATCGGCGCTATTTTTGTCAGAAAATATAATCTCAAAACCGTTTTTCAAAAGAATATATTTTAAATATTCGATATCATATGAATTTATTATAACGGGATTAACCCAAACATAATTTTTATTCAATTAATAACCTTTAAATAACTTTTAAAAATACTTAAAAATTGTTAGACTACAATAACATTTATAAAAAATTTGTCAATATCGTTATAATTATCCAATTCTTAATTTTAACGGTTAACCTTCCGATAATTAACGATAGATTTTACAAGGTTATATTTATGTATTTTAATATTAGGCTTAAAGCGGGAATTTTTTACGGGACAATATTAATTGGAATAATATTTACCGTATTTATATTCGTTTTTAGCCCTAAAGGTTTTAATACGCTCGATTCGAAAAAAGAACTTTTAAAAATAAAAAAAGAAAAAATAGCCGAATTAAATAGGCAAAAAATCAAACTGACAAACAATATCGAAAGATTAAAAAGCGACAGAGAATATATACTTTCTTATGCAAAAACTTTCGGATATTTGGATAGTTCTAAAAATGAAAAAATTATTAAAATAATCAAAGACGAAGAAGTTAAAGATGTATCACCAGCCAAAGTAAAAAAATATTCCTCGAGCAAAGATATAAATATAAATGTTAAAAGAATTATTATTTTATCGCTTACGATTTTAATACTTTTATTTATAATTTATTTCAATAGACAAAAATATTCTTCAAATCAAAGTCAAAATCAAAATATTAACAACGGCTAATTATAAGGATAACTTAAAGAAAACATAAATCCCGCGTCTTTATTTATAGGCTCATAATAAGGCATGAAATTAAAACTCATTCCGTCCTTTTTCTTACCGTAAACTCTTTGATAACTGTCATAAGCCACCGCCACTCCGAAAATTACGCCCGCGGTTACTTCGAATATAGTAGACGATATCCATAAAGATTTATATCTTGAGCGTCCGGTTGTGGAAGGTTGAACAAAAGTATTTTCCAAAGCGTCCAAACCAAACACTAAAAAAGAAGCGTAAGTATACGATAAAAAGCTAGATAATATAAAAGTAACTTCCGTATACCTGAAAGGATGAGTTCTATATGGCGTTTCCAATTCTACGGGAAAATTAAGCACTCCGCTTTGATTTATAATATTAGTTCCATGCATTTCAAAAAACGAAGTTATATTGCTATTAGTATCTATAGAATATTCCGAATTTAATTCATAATTCTCTTCTACTACGGGTTCTTGAACCGCTTCGTTCGTTCCATGTTCTTTTGCAATATCCAAAAAATAAAAATCCGAAAAAACGAATCTGCTAAAGATTAAAAATATTATTATAATAAATTTCACCATTATAAAAGCCCGTATAATCCTATCATAAAATCAAATCCCGTCAAATTAACGGCTTTAATTTTTTCACGTAAAGTAAAACTTGTTCCGTCATAATAAGTTCCCAAATTAAAAGGATTGGTATAAAGTTTATATCCTGCCCCAAAATTAAGCCCCAAAGTATCTTTTATATTATATTGTATAACAGCCATAGCTCCTATTCCAAACATAATGTCTCTAGAATTTATTTTAGAGCCATTTGGTATCGAAGTATTAGCGTCAATATAATAATCGCCTCCGCTGACATTTCCTATATCGGTAAAAGTTACTCCTATTCCAAGATGAGGAATAAATACAAATTTTACGACTTCTTTATACATATTCACATTAATGTCAAAATTAAATCTTATATCCAAACCGTAACTCGATTTAAAAAAATCACCGAATAATATTCCAAAACTTAAATTAGGAGAAAATAAATTATTCTCGTATCCTACTTTCACATGAAATCCTAAAGCATAATCGTTTTTATTAAGGTTGATATTTAATTGTCCCTGATTGTTTTCACTTTGATAACTATTTTGAACCGTTTTTATTTTATAGGCTGAATAATTGATATTTAATCCAATCATAAAATTTCCTATATGAGTTTCTCTCGCTATATCTCCAACTTTAATATTTTTTCCTCTCGATATTTTCGCAATAGTATATTCTCTCCCCAAATCTTTTATTCTCAAAGTTCCTTTTTCTTTATATTCTCCTTCTATAATATTTCCAGAAGGCAAAACTATATCCTCGGATTTTGAATAAACTTTAAATCTCGTATTTTTATTAATTCCATGTTCGCTTCCCGCAAATAAAATTACATTTCCGTCCTTTATATCGGAGATTTTTAGAATGATTTTAAAAACGCTTTTCATCTTGCTTTCAACTTGAGTAGACAAATCGTTGCATGCATCGTCCATAGCAGCTTCTCTAAGCGCAATCGAAGGATATCTATTTACGCTATAATAAGAAACTCCCGATACTTTTGAAGAATATAATATTTTTGTAGTTTCGACATCGACTATTTGAAGAATTAAATCTATATTGGCGTATATATTCCCGCTACCAGATTCTCTGTCATAATCAAAAGTGACATTCGCCGAAGTTATTTTTCCCGTTATCGCTTTGCTGTAGCCGTATATTTTTCCAACTTCTATAACCTGCTCTTCCGTAATTCCCGTTAATTGAAGTTCCATTTCTTTAAAATATTTATCCAAATTTGCTCTGTCGACAATATTAAATCTATTCATTTTGGTTAATGAATTTTCTATAAGTTTTGTGACTTTTTTCCCTAAATTTTTTCTATATCCTGTAGAAACATTTTCGATTTCAAATACGGCGATATTTTCTTTTACATACCTATCCGTTATTTCTTTATCGATACTTATAGAAAATAAAAAAGTATGAAATATTATAAAAAATAAAAAAACTGCTTTTTTCATTTATCTTACATGGCTATAAAATATAAAATTATTCAAATATAAATTTATTAATATCATATTATATTAATTAGTAAAAAAGTCAAACGAGAAGATTTATATTTAATTGACTTTTATTACTGTTTATAATATCATTTAATATTAAATATTAAATTAACTGAAACTCAAATAATTTTAAATAATTATGGAGAGAAAAATGATTTGTTATAATGATAATAATATTCTTATGTGCGAGGATATTAAAATTTCGGATTTGGTTAAAATCTATAAAACTCCTTTTTATATTTATTCAAGAAACGACATACTCGATAAAATAAGATATTTGAAAGATATATTTTCAGAGATAAAAGATTATTCAATCGTTTACGCCATAAAAGCGGAAAATAATTTATCGATATTAAAACTAATGATAGAAGAAGGAATAGGAGGCGATGTAGTTTCTATAGGAGAGACTTTAAAATATATAAAAGCGGGCGGGAAAGCCGAGAATATAGTTTTTTCGGGCGTAGCTAAAAGCGAAGAAGAAATAAAAAAATCAATCGAATTAAATATAAACAGATTCAATATAGAATCGTTTCCAGAAGCTATTAGAATAAACGATATAGCGAAAGAACTCAAAAGAAAAGTAAAATGTTCGATAAGAGTAAATCCAAATGTGGATGCTCATACTCATGAAAAAATCACCACGGGAATACATGGAAATAAATTCGGAGTAAGTATAAAAACCATAAGAGAAAATTCTAAATTGTTAAAAAGTTTGGATAATATAGAAATAGAATCTTTATCGATGCATATAGGCTCTCAAATGATTGACGCCGAACCTTTTTACAGAGCGATAATAGTAATGAAAAGTTTAATCGAAGAAGTAAGCAGCATGGGTTTCAATATAAATAATATAGATATAGGCGGAGGATTCGGAGTAAGATACAATAGAGACCACTCTGGATTCGATTTTGAAAAATTTAAAAAAGAAAGCATAAATTTATTAAAAGAAATGCGTTTAAGCGTAACAGTAGAACCCGGCAGATATTTCGTAGCCGAAGCTGGCGCTTTGATAATGAAAATAGAATATATAAAAGAAGAATTAAACAGAAAATATGTCATTTTAGACGGAGGCATGAACGATTATATTAGAGTTGCAATGTATGAAGCCTACAATGAAATAATGCCTTTAATCAAAAGAGAAGGTTTTTCAAATTACGATTTTGTCGGACCTATTTGCGAAAGTTCCGATATATTTGCAAGCGACAGAGAATCCAATTTGTTAAAAGCGGGAGATTATGTGGCTTTGCTCGATGCCGGCGCTTACGGATACAGTATGGCTGGAAATTATAATTCGCGTCCTTTAATCGCTCAAATTATGGTAGATAAAGACAAGCATTATATTATAAGAAAAGAACAAAGTTTTGAAGATATGATAAAAGACGAATTAATTTAAGGAGAACAGTTTATGAAAAATACGAATAAAAATAATAAAATTAACAAAATATATATAGGTTATCCTCCTTTTGAAAGCGATAGAGGAGTTGCGCTACTCTCTCAAAACAGACAATTTCAATGGTTTAAAAGTCCGACCTATATTTATCCCGTAGTTCCGGCAACGGCGGCTACGATGATAAAAAACGCGGGATACGAAGTCGCTTTTATTGACGCCATAGCAAGAAATATGAGCGCTACTCAATGGTATCGATATTTGGATGAAAATACCCCCGATTTATTATTTTTTGAAGTTAAAACTCCCGTGATATATAAATCTTGGGAAATAGTAAATACTCTAAAAGAAAAATACCCTAAAACCATAGTGGTTATCGGAGGCGACCATATTACCGCTATGCCCGAAGAGACGATGCAAAACTGCAAAGTAGATTATTTATTATGCGGCGGCGATTACGATTTTCTTCTTCTAAATTTAATAGAATATCTTAACGGAAAAAGTATGTTAGAAAAAGGAATATATTATAGAGAAAACGGAAATATAAAAAATACGGGAGCGTTCGAATTAAGACATGATTTAAAAACCTTGCCTTTTATAGACAGAGATTTAACCGAATGGAAAAGATACGCATACGACAACGGAAACTTCAAACGCATTCCCGGAACTTATATAATGGCTGGTAGAGACTGTTGGCATCATCGTTGCACTTTTTGTTCTTGGACGGGAATATATACGAATTTTAGAGCGAGAACTTCGGAAAATGTCGTAGACGAAATAGAATTTTTATATAATAAATATAATATAAAAGAAATAATGGACGACACGGGTTGTTTTCCCGTAAAGAAATGGCTAAACGATTTTTGCAACATTATGATAGAAAGAAAATTAAATAAAAAAGTAAATATAGATTGCAATATGCGTTTCGGTTCGGTAAACGAAGACGAATACCGATTAATGAAAAAAGCCGGTTTTAGATTTTTATTATTCGGATTAGAATCGGCAAGTCAAAACACATTAGACAAATTGAAAAAAGGCAATAAAGTAGAAGAAATACTTCCGTCTTGCAAAGCGGCTGCGGATGCTGGTTTATCTCCTCATATAACCGTTATGCTCGGCTATCCTTGGGAAACAGAAGAGGATATAGAAAAAACTTACCAACTTACAAAAAAACTTCTTCTTAAAGGATATGCCAAAACCATGCAAGCAACTATAATCATTCCGTATCCCGGAACTGAATTATTCAATCAATGTAAAGCGGATAATTTGCTTATTACCGAAAATTGGGAAGATTACGATATGCGAAGCGCTATAATGAAAACCGAAGTCGGCGAACAAAAAATAAAAGAATGGATACAGAAACTTTATAATTTAAGTTTTACGCCGAGATTTTTAATGCATAAAGTTTTATCGATAAGAGATTTGGACGACATTAAATATTATTTGCGAGCCTTCAAAAAAGTATCGAAAGGACATTTAAAAGATTTCGCTTAAATATTTTTAAAAATTCTATTTTCCTATAAAACCTTTAATACGATTAACCGCCTCTTTTAATAAAGTAGTATCTTGAGTGAGAGCTATTCTAAAATATCCGTCTTCTGCAAAAGCTTCTCCCGGAACTACCGCCACTCCCGTTTTATCCAATAATTCTAAAGAAAAATCCAAAGAAGATTTTTTTGAAAATTTATCGTATCCTACAAACAAATAAAAAGCTCCTCTCGGTTCTATAATTTCAAAACCCAAATCGGCTAAATCTTTAGACATAGTAAGCGCTCGCTCTCTATAAATATCTCTGAATTGAGATATAACGGGAAATTTTTCTAGCGCATATTCGGCAATGGCGCAGGATAAAGCTACCATACTTCCAACGGCATTGAAACTTGCATTTAAAATATATTTTCTTATTTCCGCCGGCGCTATACTGTATCCGATTCTCCATCCCGTCATCGAATGCGATTTTGAAAAACCGTTTAAGATTATAACTTTATCTTTTATCGATTCGTAGGATGCAAAAGAAACGAAAGGATAAAAAGAAATTGCCGAATAAATCTCGTCAACCATTACGAAGATATTTTTTTTAGAAAAATATTCTACAAGAGCCTCTACTTCTTCTTTTTTAAGCATATAACCCGAAGGGTTTCCCGGATTGCTAAAAAGTATAGCTTTGGTTTTATTAGTTACAACTTTTTCTATAGCTTGCGGTTTTATAACAAAATTATCCTCTCTTGTATCCAAATAAACCGCCTTGCCATGCGATATTTTTATTATCTGTTCGTAAGGAGAGAAAAAAGGCGTAGGAAGTATAACTTCGTCATCGGGATTTAATATAGTCTTTAATATTGAAGAAAGTCCTTCCATAGAACCTATATGCATCGTTATGCAGTTGGCGTTAGTTTTAGCTCCGTAATATTTATTATAATGTTCGGCTACCAAATTTCTTAATCTTTCGCCGCCGCCCGCATGAGTGTAAGGTAATTTATGAGTTTTTGCATATTCGCATGCATATTCTATAAGTTCTTTCGGAGGCTGTAAATCAGGTTCGCCTATAGTAAGCATTATGCTATCTTTAATTTTTTCCGCTTTTTCGGTTAAATCTCTTATAAGAGAATAAGGCACGGATATAATATTTTTATTTAAATAGTTCTCGTTCATAATTACTCCTTTTGTCAAATTTAATTCAATTATTAAAATTTATTTTCTTAAATCGTCCACTAATTTTGTTTTGCCTGCGGTTTTTTTATCTACATTTTTAACCACTTTAGCCGGATTTCCGACAACCACATGATTATCATCTACATCCTCTATAACTACCGCTCCCGCTCCGATTACGGCATTTTTCCCTATATGAATTCCTTCGATTATAACTGCATTCGCTCCTATAATAACATTATCCTCAACTATAACGGGTTTAGCAGAAGGAGGCTCTATAACTCCCGCCAAAACAGCGCCCGCTCCTATATGGCAATTTTTACCGACTATGGCTCGTCCTCCCAAAACCGCTCCCATATCAATCATAGTGCCATCTCCTACTTCCGCTCCAATATTTATAATCGCTCCCATCATAATTATGGCGTTGTCTCCTATTTTTACCTTATCTCTTATAATTGCTCCGGGTTCTATTCTCGCGTTAATATTTAAATAGTCCAAAATTGGAACTCCAGAATTCCTTCTGTCGTTTTCCAAATGATAATACTCTATAGAATCTTTATAGTTTTCAAATATTATTTTTATATCCTCGTAATCGCCGACTATAAAATGAAAATCTCCAAAAGAAAAAATTTTAGCGTCGGTTTTTATATTGGATAAATTTCCTTTTATATAAACTTTAACGGGCGTTTTCTTTTTAGAATTTTTTATGTAGGCTATTATATCTTCCGATTTTTTTAATTCATCCATTTTTATTTCCTAATTTTTAATCTATTACTTCATATAGTATCTTATAAATAATATCATAAAAAATCAAATTATGCAAATAAATAATTAGAAATATAAAATAAAAAAATTAAATACATAGAATTATGCAAGACGATTAATTTCTACAAAATCTAATTTTTTTATTTTTTCAACGACTATATTATTTTTGAGAAGATAATTTTTTATATCTCTCACCCTAATTAATTTTTCGTTTCCGTCAAGTAAAGTTAAAAATATTTTGCTTCCCGACATTATAATTAAATAATCTCCTTTTCGCTCTTCGCTTATTTTGAGCGCTTCTTTATCTTTAAGCAAATTAAAAGCGTCTTCGTCGTTATTTGTTTCTATTTTGTATAAAATATTTTTTGGAAGAGAGTTGATTTTTTTGATATTAAGAGGAACGAATTCTATTTTTAAAATATTTATTCCTATATGTGCGAGCAAATTATTTATTTTATTTTTGAGCACCTCTATATCTATATTGTCGGTTAAACTAACTTCCATAAATTCTGCTTCGCTCTCGCAGGCAAAAGAAGTCGGCGGAGTAAACGAAACTTTTTCAAGCGGATGAAAACCTTTACTCAAAGATATTTTCGCTCCTGCTATCTTTAATGCCGAAATCATAATACGAGACAAATCATGCATGCCGAGTAAAGACGAAATTTCTTCTTTTTTGAATCTAATAAATATTTTATAATTAACACTATAAATGTCCCTCTTTCTCAAAGTTTTTAATTTATCCGACATTTTCTTAAAATTTTTATTTAAAATTTCCTTTTTATATTTATGGCAGTAAGTTTTATAATCGATGCCGCAATTTTGACAATTTCCCGTAAAACAATAATCGGTAAATTTTCCGTTTTGAAATCTCTCGTATTCTCTGTCGAAAAATTTTTGACTTATAAGAGTGTCTATACACTTCCAAGGCATTTCTTTTCTTTTTTCAAGCAATTCTTTTATCGTATAACATTTATCTTCTATAGCTTTTTTCCAAACATCGTATTGAAAATATTCTACCCAAGCGTCAAATCTAGCGCCATTTTTATAAGCTTCGTAAATTATATCGCCTATACTTTTATCTCCTCTCGATATTATTCCCTCAATTTCAGCCATTCTTGGAGGATGATATTTAATCGAAACTTTAGTTCCTCTAAATCTATTTTTTATTTTATCTATACAAACGATTGCCTCTTCGTCTGTAAGTTGATTTAGATTTTCAAGCGGAGTATGTGGCTTTGGAACGAAAACATTTATAGCTGCATTTATCTTTACTTTATTTTTTGAAACTTTTATCATTTTTTCCAAAGTTTGTATAATTTCATCCGCTTCTTTATCCGCGTTATCCGTAAAACCTATCATGAAATATATTTTAACGGTTTTCCAACCCATAGTTTGAATATCCGAAAGTATATTAAATATAGCGTCTTCGTCCATAGATTTGTTTATCTTCTCTCTCAATTCATGACTTCCAACTTCCAACGCAAAAGTTAAACCTGTTTTTTTAAATTGCGCTATTCTGTTTGCGGTTTCTTTATCAAAAGAATCTATTCTCAAAGAAGGAAGCGACAAAGAAAATCCCTTATGTTCTCCCAAAGTTTGAAGATAATCTATCAACTCGGCTATATTCGGGTAATCATCAGCAGAAAGAGAAAATAAATTCAAAGTTCCAAAACCCGTAGCCTCCAAAGATTCCATAGCTATATCGATTATTTTTTCGACGCTTCTATTTCTAACGGGTCGATAAGTAATTCCCGCAAGACAGAATCTGCAACTGTGAGTGCATCCTCTCGCTATTTCAACCGATATTCTATTTTGTATTCCTTCCAAAATTGGCACTAAAGGTTTTTTAGGATAAGGCATATCATTAATATTTTCCACAAATATTCTTTTTACCGTATCTTTTGGATATTTTGGAATATATGCGTATTCCAATTTCGATAATTCTTTTAATATATCTTCTTTTTTTGCGTTATTTTTTTTAAGATTATAAATTATATCGACGAAATTTTTTATTTCATAATCGAATTCTCCCATCAAAAATACATCGATAAAATTTGAAAGCGGAAAAGGATTGTAAACGCTCGGACCTCCGGCAACTATTATTGGAAAATTATCGCCTCTACTTTCTCTAAATATCGGTATTTGACTCAATTCCAAAATTTGAAGTATGTTTGTATAAATTAATTCGTATTGAAGAGTAAAACCCAAAACATCCGCATCCTTAACTTTACTAAAAGTTTCCAAAGTGTATAAAGGAATATTTTTTTCTCTTAATAGTTTTTCAAAATCGGGAGCGACCGCGTAAACTCTCTCGCAGGAGGCATATTCTATAGAGTTAATAACTTCGTAAAGTATGGAAAGTCCCAAATTGCTTATAGCCACTTCGTATAAATCTGCAAAAGACATTATAAATTTAAAATCCATCTCGGGTTTAATTATGGCGTTTATTTCGCCTCCTAAATATCTTGCAGGTTTTATTATATCGTTACTTTTAAGAAGAGTTAATATTTCATCTTTTAAATTATTTTTCATTTATTATTTCACATCTTTTATTTTAACGGTTAAACCAGCGGCTTCCAATAACGAAACTATATATACCTTATCGTTATCTTCAATATCAATAGCCATATTGCATACCCCGAATACGGGTTCTGGAGCGGGACGAACTACAACTTCTATACCCGCATCCAACAATATTTTTTCCGCTTTAATCAAATCTCTAGGAGTTTGCAAATAACAAAAACTTCTTATCATAATTTCTTTCCTAATACATTTATTAAATATCTTAAATCCTCTTTTGTAGTATACGGAGAAAATGAAAATCTTATCGCTCCTTCTTTATTACCGTAAAAATTATGAGCTAAAAAAGCGCAATGAAATCCGTATCTGCATTCTATATTATAATCGTTATATAGTTTGTAAGTCAAATCTGACATATTTATATCGTTATTTTTTAAAGTTATCGAGAATAAAAAACCCTGACATTCTTTATTTTTAGACCATATAACATTATATTTATTCGTATTTTCTATTTCTCTTATGGCGTTTATTAAATCGTCTATATTTATCTTCCAATTAGGTTTATTTTTTAATGCTGCCAAAAGCCCTATTATCCCTACGGTATTTGGAGTTCCCGATTCGTATATTTCCGGGACGCTATAAGGAGTTTCGTACCCGTCTCCAAAACCTCCGCCAAAATAAGCGGGATTTAATTTTTTAGGATTTTTAACATAGAATCCTCCCGTTCCTGTAGGACCGAGCAATCCTTTATGTCCCGTAAAAACCATAAAATCTATATTCCAATTATCCGTTTCAATTTTATATATTCCTGCAGATTGAGTGCCATCCACAAGCAAAGGAATATCTCCTATAATCTCTTTAATTTTTTTTATAGGTTGAATTACTCCACTTATATTGCTTTCCATATTTACTATAATCAACGATATTTTATTTTTATTTTTTTTATCGGATATTAAACTAGAAAGTTTGTCGATATCTATTAATCCGCTTTCAAAAGAAGGAATTAATTGATATTCCACATTTCTATTTTTGCTTAATTTATATATTGGTCTTAAAACAGCGTTATGTTCAAAATGCGATATTAAAACTTCAGTGTCATACAAATCAAGTCCTATCAGTATATCGTTTATAGACCTTGTAGCGCCGGAAGTAAATATAATATTGCCGCTATTTTTTATTCCCAAAATATCACCCAGCAATTCTCGGCATTCTTCTATTTTTTGAGTGGTTTTTTTCCCTCTTTCGGTATTAACCCTTCCGTAAGCGCCTCCGATATTCATAATAAAATTTTTCATTTCTTCGGCTACTTCTTTTGGTTTTGGAAAACTTGTAGTGGAATTATCGAAATAATAAATTCTATTTTTCATTATAATAAAATATAACAAATAATTTATACTCTTATAACTGCCGAAGCGTTAGCCATAGCTTCTATTATTCCGAGCATATTCGTTTGTTCTTCAACTTTTATATCTTCGATTCCATAGAATTTTACGCAAGTTCCGCAGAAAAATATTTTAATTCCAGCCTCTCTCAATTCTTGAAGCAAAGTTTTATAAGGTTCTTCCACACCTAAATAAACTCCGCCATTATAACAGTATAAAGCGTCAGGTTTCGGAGTAGCATCTTTCAAAGCCCCTAAAAAAGCTTTCAATAGTAATTCACCCAATTCTTCGTTTCCGTATCCCATAAACTTTTTATCTACGACTGCAATTACCGGACCCAAAGATTTTTCCACGTTTGCAGATAAATCTTTATTTTTCTTAATTTTAAAATTCATTCCATCGTTTGTATAAGTTATTCCGTTATTTTTAAGAAAATCCGTTATATTATGAAACGCGACTTCATCGTCTATAAGAACTTCTATTTCTTCGTCGATGCTGGCGTTCATTAATGCCGTTTTCGTTAAAATTAAAGGTTTTGGGCATGGAATCCCTTTAGCGTCTATAGTCTTCATAAAAAAATCCTTAAATGATAAATTAAATATATTCTAAACATGATATAACAAAATATTTTTATGTCAATTAATATTATTATAATATATATTATTTTATTTGACTTTCATAA
>CAZUEE010000017.1:16318-19160 GCA_964619175.1 uncultured Brachyspira sp.
TTTTTATGTCAATTAATATTATTATAATATATATTATTTTATTTGACTTTCATAATAATTTTTACTATACTAATAATATATTAAAATTTTATATCAAGGAGATTGCTTATGAGCAATGAAAAAAATTACAAAATAATGGGGATAAGGTGGCAGTATTTTTTAATTTTACTGGCTATATATTTGGTAGCCGTGTATCTTAAAAAACTGCCTCAAGGTATGATTGGGGCTTTAGGCTCTATGTTGATTTTGGGCGCTTTATTCGACGAAATAGGAAATAAAACCCCGATAATCAAAGACTTTTTAGGTGGTGGAGCGATAGTCGCTATTTTTGCCGGAGGTTTAATAGTTTATTTTAAAGTTTTCCCAGAAGACACTATTAAAAATTTAGGCACATTTATGATGGGCGGCGGATTTTTAGATTTCTATATAGCTGCTTTAATATGTGGAAGCATATTCGGTATGAATAGAAATTTTTTAATCAAAGCTTTTGTTAAATATCTACCCCTAATATTAGCATCTACTTTAGTTGCACTCATATTTGTGGCTATAGGAGGTTTAATATTAGGTTATGAAATTAAACAATCAATTCTCTATATCGGATTACCTATAATGGGGGGGGGACAGGAGCTGGAGCAGTTCCATTATCTAAAATATTTGGGAACGCTTTAAACGAAGACCCTTCAAAAATCTTATCAATAATGTTGCCCGCTGTTGCTTTCGGTAATGCGGTTGCAATTATCTCGGCAGGTTTGCTAGATGTAATCGGTAAAAAATTTAAAAGTCTTTCTGGCGATGGACGGCTATTAGTAGGACAAGATTTAAGCGAAGTTCAAGATAGCGGAAATAATTCCATAACTATTAAAAGCATAGGTATAGGAATAGCCATCTCTTGTGCGTTCTTTACTTTCGGTTCAATATTATCTAAATTTATACCCGTGCATCATTATGCATTGATGATAATAACGGTAGCGATAGTTAAGGCTTTGAATATTATACCCGAAAGCTTATCCGAAAGTTGCGCTCAATGGTATAAAGTCGTAACTGGAAATTTTACGGCAGCTTTATTAATTGGAATAGGAGTAGCATATTTGGATATATCGGCTTTAATAGGGGCTTTAAGCGTTCAATATATTATATTAGTTATATTAACGGTTTTAGGCGCTATATTAGGAGCGGGATTGGCTGGAAAATTATTGGGTTTCTATCCTATAGAAGCGGCTATAACGGCCGGTTTATGTATGGCTAATATGGGAGGAACGGGCGATGTTGCCGTTTTATCAGCTTGTCATAGAATGGGACTTATGCCTTTTGCCCAAATTTCATCAAGAATAGGCGGAGCTTTCATAATATTATTGGCTACGGCTATGCTTAATTTTTTTGTTAAATAATTTATAAAGGAGTTTTTTATGAACGATGAATTAACTACAAAAGCATTAAACTATCATTCTGAAGGTAGATTTGGAAAAATAGAAGTTATGCCTACAAAACCTTGCAAAACTGCAGAAGATTTATCCTTGGCTTATACGCCGGGAGTTGCAAAACCAGTCCTTGCCATAGAAAAGAACTATAATGATGCTTACAAATATACTTCAAAAGGAAATTTAGTAGCCGTTATATCTAATGGAACAGCTATATTAGGGCTTGGAGATAGAGGAGCTTTGGCTTCTAAACCCGTTATGGAAGGTAAGGGCATATTATTTAAAAGATTTGCCGATATAGATGTATTCGATATAGAAATTAATGAAAAGAATCCCGATAAGATTATAGAAATAGTTAAAGCTTTAGAACCTACTTTTGGAGGAATTAATCTTGAAGATATAAAAGCCCCAGAATGTTTCAAAATAGAAAAAACATTAATTGAAGAATGTGATATACCCGTATTCCATGACGACCAGCATGGCACGGCTATAATATGTTCCGCAGCTTTAATAAATGCATTATCAATAGCAAATATAGATAAGAAAAATGCAAGTATAGTTTTTAACGGAGCTGGTTCTGCCGGTATTTCATGCGCTAAAATGTTTGTAGCTTTAGGAATACCTATAGAAAATATTATTATGTGCGATAGTAAAGGAGTTATTACCAAGGATAGAATAAGCTCTGTTACGGAAGAAAAGAAAATATTTGCAACCGATAAAAAAGTCAAAACTTTAGAAGAGGCTTTAAAAGGAGCAAATGTTTTTGTAGGGTTATCCGTAGCGGATTGCGTTTCGGAAGATATGGTAAAATCTATGGCTAAAAATCCTATTATATTCGCTATGGCTAATCCAAATCCAGAAATACAATACGAAAAAGCCATTGCTATTAGAAACGATTTAATAATGGCTACGGGAAGAAGCGATTATCCAAATCAAATAAATAATGTTCTAGGTTTTCCGTATATATTTAGAGGAGCTTTAGATGTTAAATCAAAAACCATATCCGAAAAAATGAAAATGGCTGCGGCTTTAGCTTTGGCATCTTTAGCAAAAGAAAAAGTGCCTGATGAAGTGAGAAAAGCCTATGGAAGCACTTTCGAATACGGTAAAAATTATATAGTTCCTAAACCTTTTGACCCGCGAGTTATAGAATGGGTATCTTCAGCCGTAGCTAAAGCAGCATGCGTAGAAGGTTTGGCTAAAGAACCTATAAATGATTTTGAAAAATATAAATTAAGTTTAAGAGAAAGAATGAAAAAATATTGGGAATAAAATATTTTACATTAAAAAAGCTTTACTTTAATTAATTATAAAATTAAAAAATTAGAGTAAAGCTTTATTATTTTATAAAACGGCAAATATCAATAAATATAAAAATGTAAATAATCAATTTAAGTAGAGTTTTTATATTACAAAATAATTTC
>CAZUEE010000017.1:19260-21264 GCA_964619175.1 uncultured Brachyspira sp.
TATAAAAATGTAAATAATCAATTTAAGTAGAGTTTTTATATTACAAAATAATTTCTATTGAAAATAATATAATTTAAATATATTATATTCGTTATATTTATTTAATTTATTAATAAAATAACGGGGAATAAAATTGATAAGACATTCGAGACCCACAATAAGAAAAAAAGATTTGGAAAGCGCCTTAAATGTAATGATTAGCGACAATTTGGCTACGGGCGATATTATAAAAGAATTTGAAAGGGCATTTGCAAATTATTTTGGCAAAGGTTTTTCGGCAATATTCGTAAATAGCGGAACAAGCGCTTTGGAAATTATATTAAGATATTTAAATATAGGCGAAGGAGACGAAGTTATAATGTCTTCTTTTTTGAATGCATCTCCTCTTCAAACTGTTATAAATCTAAAGGCAAAACCCGTTTTAATAGATATCGACGAAGATAGTTTTCAAATATCTATGGATAATGTGATAGAATCGATAAACGAAAATACGAAAGCCATTATAGTTTCTCATATGTTCGGAAACTGCGCCTTAATAGACGAACTTGCCGATATTAAAGTTCCCGTTATAGAAGACGCTTCTCATAGTTTGGGAGGAAAATACAGAAATATACTTTTGGGAAGTTTTGGAGATTTCGCATATTTTTCTTTATCCGCAACTCGAATGATAACTTCGGGAGGAGCCGGCGGAATGATATTGACGAAAAAAAAAGGAATGGACGCAATTAGAGATATTATACATTATGATAAAAAAGAAAATTTTATTCCAAGATTCAATTATTGCGCAACAGATTTGCAGGCTTCTATAGGAATGGAAGAGTTTAAACATATTGAAAGAATGATAGAAGTTAGAAAAGATATATCCTCTTTTTACGATTCGGCGATTTTGGAAAGTAAATTAAGCAAATTTTCAATGCATGACTCGGAAGAACCTTCTTATTATAGATATGTCTGTATGTTAAACGGAGATATGAATATTTACGATACAATTTCCATGTTTGAAAGGCATAAAGTTGAGGTTGCAAAACCCGTATTTAAGCCATTGCATCAATATTTAAATCTGCCTAAAGAAGATTTTCCAAATACCGAGAGAGCTTATTTAAAAAGCCTATCTTTGCCCATATATCCTACTTTGCAAAAAAACGAAGCGGATTTAATATGCAAACTAATAAAACAAGTAAGATAATTATATTAATCTAAAAGTTACCATAGCATTCATATCGGCGTATAGCCTTTTTTTAAATGACGGATGAGCTATATATTCTCCGATTCTTAAATTCGCTTCCATATATATTCTGTTTAATAATTCAAATTCCAAATGAGCGTAAGCGCCTATGGACTGCCATAATTGTTTGGTATTATTCATATAGGCGAGCATATAATTTAATCCAACCGACATAGGATATAGATTCGCTATCAATAAAGAATCCAATTTATACGATATATCGTTTTTGTCTCTTATAAGAAGCAAATCGTAATCCAAATGATATCTTCCATCTTTAATATATGCGTATTTAAAAGTAAGTCCCGCTTGAATAATTAAACCTCTTCCTTCAAACATGCTTTTAAAAAGCTCAACTTTAAATGTAGGTGTAATTTCAGCCTCGAGGGAAATATTTTCCGTTTTATTTGCTCTTTCTATTTCGTTTGTGTCAAAGGATTGATTCGGACTGTCAAAATTTACAAATCCTCTTTTTCCGAAGGTATAATAATTCAAAAAAGACAATTTGGCGTTTATATTAACATATTCTATAATCGAAGCATCCGTAAAGATAGTTAATTTATTGTTTTCTGCTGTCATATAATCGCTGATACCGACATCCGTTCTGATACTTTCCCAAGTGTAGCCGGGAAACACATCCGAAATAAATCTATAAAACAATGTTAATTGTCCGCCTCCGTCAAGATACGGAGAAAAATTTCCTTTTAATTCCGCTCCGATATAAAGTCCCGATTGAATATTGGTTTGAGCGATTAACGGACTAAATATTAATGGGTTAAATA
>CAZUEE010000017.1:21364-28676 GCA_964619175.1 uncultured Brachyspira sp.
CCCGATTGAATATTGGTTTGAGCGATTAACGGACTAAATATTAATGGGTTAAATATTATAATAAATATAAATACAATTTTTATTAATTTCATTTAAAAATTAAAAAACAAAAAAATACGATAAAATCGCCACTTTTTATAATTCGGACTATTATAAAAAATCTTTATTATTTATCGGGATATAATAATTTATAATCTCTTTCTTTTCCCGCAATAAGATAATCTTCGGGAATAACTTTCCAATTATTTAATTTTTCAACCGTTATACTGTTCGTTTGCTCTTCGAACCATTTTATCATATAAAATCTTAAATCTTTATCAGTAGATTTGATAACCAAATCCATATTTTGCAAAGTTTTTAAATCTATTCCCGCACCTTGAGTTAAATGTCCGCCTCCGCCGCTTCCTCTATACGAATTAATGGCAACTTTATATTCTTTATTCAAATCGAAATTAGAACCGTCCGACATAGAAATTATATTTATTCTCTCGCCGTATCCTTTTCTAACATCTACCGTATAATTTAATCCCGCCATGCTTTCGTAATTATAAGTAGCTGTTAATGTATCGTAGGAATTATATCTTTTGTTAAAAATCAATTCTCCGTTGGCGTCTTTTTTGAAATTTATCAAATGGTCGTTTATATTCTTCATAACATTAAATTGTCTTATATAAGAATATTCCATGATGTCTTTTATTTGTTTTCCCGTTAATCTCATCACATAAAAGAAATTCTCGTAAGGATACAAATTAAACATATCTCTCACTTTAACCGTTCCTACATTCAAAACGGCATCTTTACTTAAAGGAGCTGCAAATGAAATATCCGCTTTCTCTCCAAACTCCTCTTCGGCTATTTCAAATTGCAAATTATGTATCAAACTTAAAAAATAACTATCTCCGAATATAGCCTCGTCTGAAGTTAATTTAGTGTTTAACTCTCCTATATCTCTTCCAACCCAAGTTTTAATTTTCTCTCTGTCGCCATCAAATCTATTTAAAAATTCTTTATCTGCCTCGAATTGCGAAGGGTCTATTAATTCTCCTTTAAAATCTATATTCCAACTTTTAGAATCTTCATCGTAAACCATATTAACATCTACGGAAGCAAAAGACCTTGCAGCGTTTACTCCGCCGTATATCGGAATAATTTTACCACTTGGGCTTCTAACATCTTTAGTTTTTTGTTTTGTAGCTTCGTCATAACCTTTACCGCTCCAACCTTGATGGTCATGCCCCACAAATATTATATCGAAACCTTCGACTTCTTCGGCTACCAATTGACTTGCATTTTCATTTTTATATTTTTCTTTATCTTCCGTGTAATTTGCTCCAGAGTGAAAAAGTCCTACAATCATATCCGGCTTTTCTTTTTCTTTTATAATTTCCACCCATTTTTTAGCGCATTCTACCATGTCTTCCGCTATTATTCCCTCGTATAAAATTTTTGGCAATTGCCTTTCTATCGCAGGTTCAATCATTCCCAAAATCGCTATTTTTATTCCGTTTTTCTTTATAACCGTATAAGGTTTAAAATAAGGTTCTTTAGTTTTTTCATTTATTAAATTTGCTACTACTACTTGAGCTTTTATTTCCTTCACAATTTTATCATAAACATTATGTCCCGTTTCAATATCATGATTTCCCATAGTTACTACATCGTAATTCATATAATTTAAAATTTCGGTCCATATATGCTTTTCGTTTGTTGCGACAAAATTATAATAATAAACAGTCGGTTGTCCTTGAAGTGTGTCTCCGTTATCTAGAAGTAAAACGGTTTTTCCTTCGTTTCTTAATTTTTTAACATAAGTAAAAATATTGGCTATGGAAGTATTTTCTTCTTTGTCTGTAATAAAATTATACGGAAAAATCATTCCATGAATATCTGTAGTTTCTATTATGGTAAAATTAACTTCTCCCTTAGGCTTGCATGACAATAAACTTAAAAAAATACCAACCATTATTAAAAAACCTTTTTGCATAAAATAAACTCCTCTATTTTTTATATTATAAATTATTATACATTATTAAAAAATAAAATCAAACATTTTCATTGAATTCCCAAAACCTTTTTTACGACTTCGATATTATCGATTATAAAACGAATCGAATTAAAAATATAAATGGAAGTTAACACGATAAGAATAGTTAAAAATATTCTTTTGAAAATAGTTTTTAATTTGCTTTCTTTATCTTTTTCCCATAAAAATTCTATTATGTCTTTTTTTCTTTTTTTATTAATTTTTTTATTGATTTTTTTATCTTCGTTTTTAAAAACTCTTTTAAATATAACGGACAGTATTAAATATATTAAACAAATAACTATAACAAAATTAGCTATCAAATAGTAAGTTATTATTTGTTCCATATCGCTCAAATTAACATTATTCAATTTATAATTCCTTTGTAGTTTAAGAATTATTTTAAAACATATTTTATAATATATTTTAAATTATACAAATCGCATATAACGAAATTTGGCAAAAATAAATTAAATTAAAGTATTGCAATTTATATAAATCTATAATATCGTTAATAGCTAATAATGTTTTAAATTGTATTTTATTATAATTTCCAAATAAAAAATTATATGCAAGGAGTTTTTAGCATGAAATTAAGATTATCAAAAAGAGCTTTGAAAGAAGATTTTCAAGGAAATTTCGTAAAAATGATGTTGGATGTAGCAGCTAAAGGAGATTTAATATCTTTTGCTGGCGGACTTCCAAATCCTATATCTTTTCCAATTAAAGAAATTAAAGAGGCTTGTTCTAAAGTTTTGGATAATAACGGAATTCAGGCTTTGCAATACAATAACGCGGACGGATACGCTCCTTTAAGAGAATTTATAGCGAATAGATACAAATTGCAGGGAGTTAATATAGACGCTAAAAATATCCTTATCACAAACGGTTCTCAGCAGGCGTTGGATATAATCTCTTCGGTTTTAATAGACGCGGGAGACGATATTTTAGTAGAAGACCCTTCATATTTGGTGGCTTTGCAAACTTTTCACATCTACAATCCTAATATAAGAACCGTTAACTTAAACGAGGACGGAGCGAATTTAGAAGAATTAAAAGAATCTATGAATAAATATAATCATAAATTATTTTACGCCGTTCCAACATTTCAAAATCCTACGGGCATAACATATACGAGCGAGGTTAGAAAAAAAATAGCGGATATAATAAAAGAAAAAGACGCGTTCCTTATCGAAGATAATCCTTATGGAGAATTAAGATTTAGAGGAGAGCATCAAAAATCATTTTATAGTTTGCTTGGAGAACAGGCTATACTTTTGGGAACTTTCTCAAAAACTTTCTCTCCGGGATTTAGAATGGGTTGGATAGCTTGCGGAGTAGATGAATTAATAAATAAAATGAAACATTATAAACAGCTTGTAGATTTTCATACGAGTATATTCAGTCAAATGGTAGTCAGTCAATATCTTAAAGACAACGATTATGACGCTCATATAAAAAATATTACCGACTTATATAAAAAACAATGCGATTATATGCTTGAAGCTATGGAAAAATATTTTGCAAAAGATATTCATTGGACTTATCCCGAAGGCGGTATGTTTATTTGGGTAACTTTGCCTAAAGGAATAGACGCGGTAGAGCTTGGCAAGAAAGCTGCAGATAGCGGAGTTGCAATAGCGCCGGGAGAGCCTTTCTATGAGAAAAAAAGAGGAGAAGGAACTTTTAGATTAAATTATACGAACTCCTCTCCCGAAATGATAGATAAAGGAATATCGATACTTGCAAAAGTTATTGAAGAGATGCGAAAAAACAAGTAAAATAAAAAAATTATTAAGGATAATTTTAATGAAAAAAACCGTTCTATTAAAAATTTCAGGCGAGGCTTTGCTCGGACAAAAAGATTACGGTATAGATAATAATGTAGTCGACAGAATAGCTTTGGAAATGAAAGAAGCTGGAAACGACACTCAAATAGCCGTAGTAGTCGGAGGCGGAAATATATTTAGAGGAATGCAACTATCTAATAAAACGGGAATGATTAGAGCGACAGCGGACTCTATGGGAATGCTCGCCACTATAATGAACGCCATCGCTTTGAAAGATAGATTTATGGCGGCTGGAACTCCTACTCAAATACTCTCGTCTTTTAATATAGAAGGCATGATTGAAGGTTTTGAAAGGGATAAAGCGGTTAGAATATTGGAGCGCGGAAATGTTTTGATAATCGCCGGCGGAACTTCAAATCCTTATTTTACTACGGACAGTTCGGCTATATTAAGAGCTTTGGAAATAGGCGCTTCTATAGTATTGAAAGGCACAAATGTAGACGGAGTTTACGATAAAGACCCAAAAACCAACAAAGATGCCAAAATGTATAGCGATATTACTTTTAGAGAAGCTTTTAGTAAAAATCTTCGCGTTATGGATATGACGGCTTTCGCTATGGCTAACGACAACGATATGCCGATAAGAATTTTTAATATGAATAAAATGGGAAATATTACAAAAGCGATTTCAGGCGAGAATATAGGAACTTATGTGCATAATTAAAAATTAAATAATTAATAAAAGATAAAGGAGATTATTATGATTTTAGATATTTTAACTTTAGGGGGATTTAGTATGATACCAATGTTTATAGGAATAATAATTATACTAATTGTTGTTCTTATTTTCTTGCGTTTTTTCCCGATAGGGCTTTGGATAACGGCGTTATTTTCGGGAGTGAGAATAAGTATAATAACTTTACTTACAATGAGACTTAGGAGAGTCAATCCTTCTTTAATAGTTTTAAATCAAATTAAATTATGGAAAGCAGGATTAAAAATTGGAAGCAACGAACTTGAGGCGCATTATTTGGCTGGAGGAAATCCTACGGCGGTTTCGGATGCTTTGATTGCCGCAGATAAAGCCTCTTTAAATCTATCTTTTGAAAGAGCCTGTGCAATAGATTTGGCGGGAAGAGATTTGGTAGACGCCATAAGAACTTCTGTCTCTCCAAGAGTAATAGCAACTCCTTTAATCGCAGCTGTCGCTAAAGACGGTATTCAGGTAAAAGCTACAGCAAGAGTTACCGTTAGAACAAATATCAATAGGCTTGTCGGAGGAGCGGGAGAAGAAACGATAATCGCAAGAGTCGGAGAAGGAATCGTTACAACTATAGGAAGTTCGGCATCGCATAAAGAAGTTTTGGAAAATCCCGACAGAATCTCTCAAGTGGTTTTGGCAAAGGGATTGGATTCTGGAACGGCTTTTGAAATTTTATCGATAGATATTGCCGATGTGGATATTGGAAACAATATAGGGGCGGTTTTACAAATCGACCAAGCCGAAGCGGATAAAAAAATAGCGCAAGCTAAAGCCGAAGAGCGAAGGGTTATGGCTATAGCGAGAGAACAAGAAATGAAAGCACAAGTTGAAGAGATGAAAGCTAAAGTAGTCGAAGCGGAATCTCAACTTCCTTTAGCTATTGCGGAAGCTTTGAAAAAAGGAAATATCGGAGTTTTGGATTATTATAATATGAAAAATATTATGGCAGATACCGAGATGAGATATAGCATTTCGGGTTTGGATTCTTCAAGCAAAGATAATCTAAATAATCAAAAATAGTATAGGTTGTATTTAATTAAAATTAATTTATAATAAAAAATAATAAAGATATATAAAAAAGAAAAATATAAATTATTTGCGGTAGAATTGTATGGAAAAAGAACTTATTTATTCCGTTGAAGACGATATTAATATCAGCGACCTTATAAAATATACTATGGAAGAGGCGGGATTTAATATAGTATGTTTTTCCAACGGATACGATATGCTCGAAGCTTTAAAAAAAAATACTCCAAATTTGATTTTACTCGACATAATGCTTCCTGATATAGACGGCACGGAAATATTAAAAATCATAAGAAAGGAATATTCTCATCTTCCAATAAAAGTTATAATGCTTACGGCAAAATCGAGTGAAATAAATATAGTAATGGGACTAAACGCCGGAGCGGACGATTATATGCCTAAACCTTTTTCGGTTTTGGAACTTATAGCGAGAGTAAAGGCAAATTTAAGAAAAAAAAATACAAGTTTGGAAACGGAAGAATTAAAATTCGGAGAGATAAAAATAATTAATAAAAAAAGAATGGTATTTGTAAATAATAATCAAGTCGTTCTTACTCAAAAAGAATTCGATTTATTAAGATTATTGGTAGAAAACGCGGGCAATATCGTGTCTCGAGAGACTATGTTCGAGGAAGTTTGGGGAAAGGAAAACGCTATGGAAACTAGAACAATCGATATGCATATAAAATCAATAAGGCAAAAATTAAATCTTCAAAAAGAAAATATCATAACCGTTCGCGGTATGGGATATAAATTAACTGAAAATTAACGAATCTGTTATGATTAAAAATATTTTTTATAAATCGCTGTTCATTCTTATATTAACGAGCGCTTTAATGTTTATAGGAATATTATTTACGGTTCAATATAATAATATTAAATATAGTCAGATAATGATTGCCAATATTATAAAAATGCTTGAAAGAGAAATAGATATTTACGACATACAAACGGAAGACTCTTTTAGAAAATTCGTTTTACAATCGGATAAAGAAGAATTAAGAATAAGCGTCATATCAACAAACGGAACGGTAATAGCCGACACTTCTACGAATATAGCCATAAATCCTATGGCAAATCATACGAATAGAAGCGATGTTATAGAGGCTTTGCATAGTTCGGGAAACAAAACGGCTTTTTCAATTCATACTTCCATAACTCAAAAAGTTCCGTATATATACGCTTCAAAAAAAATAAAGGCGGATGACGACAGAGATTATATATTAAGAATTTCTATGCCAATAGAATCCGTGAATAAATATTTAATAACTTTTTTATTTACCGCTGTTATGGTTATAGGAATTGTGATTATAATCATGACTTTAATTTTGCCTTCTACCGCAAGAAATATTATGATTCCTTTTTATTCGATAAAAGAAACTTTGGACAATATAGACGGAAGCAAATCTCAAAATATAAAAAATCTTACGGGTTTCAACGATATAAACGAGATATTATACGATATTAACGAACTTGCAATAGATTTGAATAATAATATAATCGGCTATCAAACGGAAAGAGAAAAATTGAATTATGTCCTTGAAAATATAGCTCAAGGAATTGTGGCAATTAATAAAAATAAAGATATATTTTTTATAAATCGATTTGCAATAGAACTTTTAAATATGCAAGAGAACGAATTTAAAAATCTAAACGAAATCATTAAAGATAAATCGGTTATAAGCAAGATAGAAGACGCCATAAAATTAA
>CAZUEE010000018.1:0-27942 GCA_964619175.1 uncultured Brachyspira sp.
AAACTTAAAAAAAGATACTCAAATGTATACATATGATAAATATAATTTTTCGTCTTTGGCGTTTGAAGTTTTTCTTGGTTTTGGTTTTGGAAGACCGAAATAATTAATATATTAAAGTAGACATATTCATTCATTACCTCCCAAAATCCCCCGCGCAAGCGGGGGAGATTTTTATATAGCCTAAATATTTAACCATATTTGAAATTTTATAGTTTTTATTTTATAATCAATATAAATAAATAATTAAAATACATATTATGAAATATAAAATCGTTAATAGAATTATTAAGAGAAAAGATATAATTTTTGCAATAATAGTTTCTTTAATTTTGCATATATTCGTTTTTAGTTTTATAAATACTTCCATTGTGGAATCTGTTTTTGCTTACGGGAGAGAATTGGAAGAAAATATAAAAAAAGACGATTATATGTTTTTGGTTGAAACTCCCGATATAGATGAAGAAGAAAATAACGAAGATACTCCCTTCGCTTCCGATAAATCTTTAAGGTCGAGAGGTCAATTAAATGTCAATCCTTCTAGGACTTTTTCGGACACTTCGGTATTTTCATTTTTTGGAGACGGAGTAAGGAGCCCTATAGTAGAAAGAAGGCAAAATATATCTCCCGACAATAATAACGATATAAAAAGAAACGAACTCGGAGAAAATATAACCAGAGAAAAAATAGAAACATACAAACCTAAAAATCCCGGCGTTAAAGGAAATACAAAAATTCCCGCATCGTTTGAGGATGGAGCGGACAGAGCGGTTGTTCTTTCCAGCCAAACGGGAGGCATTCAACTTGGAACGAAAGCTCAAGAATATTTTTGGTATTTTTATTCTTTGGTAGGTTCTATAAGGGATTCTTGGTATTTGACTATTCCCAATCAAGCGCATTATTTGGGACTTTTAAGAACTGACGAAGTCGAACTTTTGATTTCAATAGACGAAAGCGGAAATATTATATTTGAAAAGTTTTTGAAAAAATCGCAAATCGGACAAAACAGTTTGGACAATTCATGCTCTAAAGCTATAGAATACGCGAAAAAATTAAAACCGCCGCCTCAAGGCTTAATGAGAGATTATGCGGAAAATGGAAAAATATATATACCGTTTAAATTTATATATCAGAATTTAAATAGAGATTAAATAAAAAAGACATTCCCACAGAAAAGGAACATCTTTTTTATTTTAAATTAAATTTTTATTTTATCTTATTTCCAAGTCGGAATATAAGAGCCTTTATAATTGTTGGCGTAAATTTCTTCGACTAAATCCGATTGATAAGTTTCTATAATTTTTTTAAATATCGGATTGTCCTTATCTTCCCTTCTTGCCGCTATTAAATTAACGAATGCTTTTCCCGTGTATATTGTAGGGTCATCTTTAAATATATAATCTAAACCGGGATTAAGTCCAAAATCTATGGCTATATGTCCGTTTATAACGGCGCATGCAACCTCGGGCAAATATGAAGGAACAGAGCCAATTTCAACGGGCAATATATCAAGTTCCAAAGGATTGTCTATTATATCAGAAACACTCGGCAAATCTCCCGCTTCTGGGCGAACTTTTATTAATTTTGCAGCTTCCAATACTTTTAACGCTCTTCCCTCGTTAGAAGGGTCGTTTGGTATAGCTACTTTATCGCCTCTTTTAATTTCGTTTATATTTGAAATTCTTTGAGAATAAATATTCATAGCGGATATATAAGTGTCCGCAATTGCCACTATATCGTATCCGTTGTTTGAAACTTCATCATCAAAATATGCATGATGTTGAAACGCGTTTAAATCTATGTCTCCGTTATTTAAAGCTTGATTCGGCATTCTGGTATTTGCAAACGCCACCAATTCGATTGTTATTCCTTCTTTAGCCAAATTTGAAGCTATAGGAGTCCAGATTTGATATTCCGAATCCGTGTAAAAACCAACTCTCACAACTTCGTTTTCTTTATCGGGATAAGATTTTTCGCAAGAAGCAATCGCAAAAACGCCAAATAACGCGATTACTAAAATATTTAAAATTTTATTTATCATTTTAATTTTCCTTTTATCCTACTTTATCTTATTTCCAAGTCGGCAAATAAGAACCTTTGAAGTTGTTTGAATAAACTTCTTCTACTATACTCGATTGATAAGTTTCAATAACTTTTTTATAAAGTTCATTGTCTTTATCTTTCGTTCTTGCAGCTATTAAATTAACAAACGATTTTCCGCTATATATAGTCGGGTCATCTTGAAATATATAATCCGAGCCGGGATTTAAACCGAAATCTATCGCATAATTTCCGTTTATAACGGCGCATGCCACATCGGGAAGTAAGCTATATATTCCGCCCGCATCGACTTCGATTATATCCAAATTTAAAGGATTATCTATTATATCCGAAACGTTCGGAGTATCTCCAGCTTCTGGGCGAACTTTTATGAGTCCAGCCGCTTGCAAAACTTTTAACGCTCTTCCTCCGTTTGAAGGGTCGTTTGGGATAGCAACTTTATCGCCTCTTTTAACTTCTCCTACATTTTTAATATTCGTAGAATAAATATTCATTGCAGATATATAGGTGTCGGCTATCGCTATTAAATCATAACCTTTATTGGATATTTCATCATTGAAATAGGCATAATGTTGAAAAGCGTTCAAATCAATCTCTCCGTCATTTAAAGCCTGATTAGGAATCGTATAATCGGCAAAAGAAACTAATTCTACGGTTATTCCTTCTTCAGCCAATACCGAAACTATCGGATTCCAAATTTGATAATCCGAATCTCCCGCAAAACCCACTTTTACGACTTTATTTTTCCCGTTAGAGGAAGAACCTTCGCCGCATGATATACATAATACGATTGCAAAAATTATGATTAATGCAACCCCAAAAATGTTTAAAATCTTTTTCATTTTGATTACTCCTTTAATAATAGTTTTAATTATTTTAAAATTATTTTTTATTTTAATGATATTTAATGTTAAATATTATTTCCAAGTTGGCAAATAAGCGCCCTTAAACTCTTCGGCAAAAACTTTTTCTACCTCAGGCGAATGATACGCTTCTACAATTTTTTTATATATTTCGTTATCTTTATCTTCCGTTCTTGAAGCTATCAAATTAATATACATATTATTGTCATATATTCTTGGATTATCTTGAAATATAAAATCTTCTCCCGGATTTAATCCAAAATCCAAAGCGTAATTACAATTTATAACGGCGCATGCCACATCGGGAAGCAAACTGTATATACTGCCCGCATCCACTTCCACAATTGATATATTTAACGGATTTTCACCTATATCGGAAACTTCGGGATTATCCGGCGCATTATCTTTAAGTTTTATCAACCCCGACGCTTGCAAAACTTTTAACGCTCTTCCTCCGTTTGAAGGGTCATTTGGAATAGCCACTTTATCGCCTCTTTTAACTTCACTTACATTCGAGATTTTTTGAGAATAAATATTCATAGCAGATATATATGTAGTTCCGATTATATCCAAATCGTATCCTTTCGTATTAACCTCGTTGTAAAAATATGCATGATGCTGAAAAGCGTTCAAATCAACCTCTCCATCATTCAAAGCCTGATTAGGAATCGTATAATCGGCAAAAGAAACAAGCTCGACATTTATTCCTTCTTTGGACAATTTTTCTTGAACGGGTTTCCATATCGTCCTATCGGATTCTCCTACATGTCCTATTTTTACGGTTATGCTATCCTTATTTTTATCGGAACAAGCCGTAAAGAATACGGTAGCAAATAAAATTAATGTAAATAGCGTAATTTTAATTTTCATTTGATTTCTCCTTTTGCTAAATCTTTATTTTTAATTATTACATATTCAAAGCCAATTTATAATTTTCGCTCATAACTTTGCAAGAATTATCGAATAATTTTTTTTCTTCTTCTGTCATATTAAGTTCTATTATCTCTTCGACTCCATCTTTTCCCAAAACGGCGGGAACGCTAGCATAAACATCTTTTTGTCCGTATTCTCCATTTAAATAAACCGACACGGGCAAAACTCTATGTTCGTTGCATAATATCGCTCGAACGACTTCTGCAAGAGAGGATGCTATACCAAATTCTGTAGAACCTTTTCCTTCCAATATTTCCCAACCTCCTCTTCTTCCTCTTTCGGCTATATCGTTTAAGTTAAGTTTTCCGTATTTTTCTGGGTTTTCTTTCATAAGTTCAAATAAAGGTTTTCCCGCTATAGATACGGTAGACCAAGCCACCATTTGACTTTCTCCATGTTCTCCGAGCGAATAGGCGTATATAGATTTTTGGTCTATATTTGTTTCTTCCGATAAAACTCTTCTTAATCTTGCAGAATCTAAAGTCGTGCTTGTCGATATTATTCTTTTACAATCGTAATTTAATTTGTTTTGTATATAATGAGTTATTACATCCGCCGGATTTGATATATTTATTATTATTCCAGCAAATTTCGTATTTTTTATATTTGAAATTATATCTTTCATAACGGCTATAGTATCGCCCAAAGTATCCATTCTCGTTTGCGATATATCAGGCAGAGGACCGGCGCATATAACCATAATATCGGCATCGTCAATATCTTTATAATCTCCAGCCTTAACTACCGCTCTATGTGGCATATAAACTACCGAATCGAATATATCCAACGCTTGAGCGAACGCTTTTTTATTATCTATATCTATATAAATAATATTTTCCGCCAAACCTTGAGACACTAAAGCGTATCCTACATGCGAACCGACATGTCCTGCTCCGATTATTACTATTTTTCTTTCTTTTATATTATTCATAAAATTAATTCCTAAAACATTAAATTAATGAATGGATTTCTTAACTATAAAATTTCCTATAGCCTGTATTATCCCTACCAATATTACCAAAAGAATAACCGACACATATATTATATCCAATTTATTTCTATAATATCCCGATTGGATTGCGTAAGTTCCGAGTCCTCCTGCTCCTACCGCTCCAGCCATCGCCGTAAGTCCTATTAAACTTATCGCAGTTATCGTAGTTCCTCTAGCTATAGGCGCTATACTTTCTTTCAAATATACTCTAAAAATTATGGCTATTGGGGAAGAGCCCATAGACTGAGCCGCCTCTATTAAACCAGAATCCACTTCCGACAAGGCGCTTTCCATCTGTCTTGCAAAAAACGGCACCGTTCCAAATATTAAAGGTATTATAGCTCCTTTTACTCCGATTGCAGTTCCCATTATGAATCTTGTTAAAGGCACGAGCATCGCAAGAAGGATAATAAAAGGAATCGCCCTAAAAAAATTAATAACCTTGCTTAATATTTCGTATATTATTATATTTTCTAGTATTCCGTATTTTTTTGTAACTACCAAAAGTATTCCCAAAAATCCGCCTATAAAAAACGATATCACGCCCGATTGTATAAGCATTATAAAAGTCTGAATTATGCTGTCATAAAGTTTTGGCAAATCGCTCATAACATTAGGAATTAATTTATTAAGTATTTCTTGCATCCAATATTACCTCCACATCGATATTTTTTTCATTAAGAAATATAATGGCTTTTTTTATTCCGTCTTTTTCAAGTTCATGCATTATAACAACCAAGCCTCCCAAATGGCTTTCGTCTACAACCTCGACATTTGCAAATATGATATTAATATCGACATTATATTCTCTTGAAATATGCGATACCATAGGCTCTACCACATTTCCTTTTTTATATCTTAATCTTACTATGCATTCGTTAGGTTTAATTTTCGTTAATTCGTCTTTTTCTTCCACTAGAGAATATATTTTCGATACATTAGAAGTGGTGTCTATAAAGTCTTTAGTTATTTGATTTTTTGGTGCAGAAAATACATCAAATATATTTCCCTCTTCTATTAAAACTCCCTTATTCATAACGGCGACTCTATGGCATAATTCTTTGACCACATTCATTTCATGAGTTATAACCACTATCGTAAGTCCTAATGTTTCGTTTAATTTTTTTAATAATTTTAATATCGAACTTGTAGTTTGCGGGTCGAGAGCGCTTGTGGCTTCGTCGCAAAGAAGTATATTTGGGTCGTTTGCAAGCGCCCTTGCAATGGCGACTCTCTGTTTTTGTCCTCCGCTTAATTGCGAAGGATACGCGAACGCTTTTTCTTTAATGTCGACTAGTTCGAGTAAGGACATAACTTTTTCTTCGATTTCTTTTTTAGATAATCCTCTATATCTCAAAGGATAAGCCACATTTTTAAATACATTTCTAGAAGCGAATAAATTAAACTGTTGAAATATCATTCCTATTTTTTTTCTTTTTTCTCTTAATTGGCTATTTGTTAACGAAGTCATTTCCACATTATCTATATAAACATGTCCAGAAGTCGGACGTTCCAAAAGATTAATGCATCTAACGAGAGTAGATTTGCCCGCTCCAGAAAAACCTATTATGCCGTATATAGAACCTTTTTCTATTTTTAAAGAAACATCGTTTACGGCATTGAGTTTACTATTGTTTACCGTAGTAAAAATTTTGCTAACATTTTCTAAAATAATCATCTTTTTTATCTTCGCTATATTTTTAAGGATAAATTATACTATTTATAATATTTCTGTCAATAATAATATTTAATAAATTTTACAATTTGTAATATTAATTTTATATAGATAAAAACGATGAAAATTTTTTAATTTCCAAATTTTGATAAAATAACTGTCGCTAAAAATAAATAAATCGAAGTTCCGCTTATATCACAAATCGAAGCTACCAAAGGAACGCTGCTTGTAGTCGGGTCTTTTTTTAATTTTACGAATATAAAAGGCAAACATAAACCAATTAAACTGCCTATTATTACAACCAATATCATAGATAACGAAACTACCAAAGCTATAGTCAAACCGCCTCTAAAGATTGCAAGCAATGAAACGGTTAAACCCATAGTTAAACCCAAAGCCGCTGATATTAATATTTCTTTTCCAAACATAAAAAACCAATCGCTCTTTTTGACATCACCGATTGACAAACTTCTTATAATTAAGGTCGAAGATTGCGCTCCCGCGTTTCCGGCACTGTCTATCAATAGCGGAAGAAAAAAAATAAGAGAAACATATTTGCTTATGGTATCGGTAAATAAACCTATAAAATATCCCGAAATTATATTAATAAACACCAATATAAAAAGCCATACGATTCTTTTTTTATATAATGTAAAAACTGTAGCCTGTTTGATATTTCCCGAAAAATCGTCGTCTACACTTATAGCTCCAAGTTTATGAAAGTCTTCTGTATCTTCTTCTTCTGCAATGTCGAAAATATCGTCTATAGTCACTATGCCGATTAAAGCGTTTTTTGAATCTACTACAGGTATATAAAGCAAATCGTATTTTCTGCCTACTTTTACAGCTTCCTCTTGGTCAGAATAAACCGACAAATATATAATATCTGTATGCATTAAGTTAGCAACTTTTTCTTCAGTTTTTGCAAATAATAAATCCTTTAATAAAATATAACCCAATAATATATCGTTTTTATCGACTATATATATAACCTCGAAAGTTTCGGAATCTTTGCCATGAATCCTGATATATTCCAAAGTTTGTTTAACCGTAAAATCTGGATGAACATCTATATATTCTGGAGTCATTATTCGTCCAACGCTCTCTTCGGGATATCCTAACAATTGCCTTGCGATATTTAAATCGGTTTCTTTCATTAAAGAAAAAATCTTTTTGGTTATGTCGCTCGGAAGCTCTTCGAATAAAGAAGTTCTATCATCGGGACTCATTTCATGAATAAGCTCTTTTAATTCGTTGTCGCTCATAGACGATATTAAAGATTCTTGTTCGTTTGAATCAAGCTCAGAAAAAACATAGGCGGCTTTTTCTGTAGACAATAATCTAAACAATATGCTTTTATTTTTATCGTTATCGAGTATTCGTATTATATCGGCTATTTCTGCGGCATGCATATCGGCTAAAGAATATTTTAATTTATCCCATCTTTTATTTTCTATAATATTAATAATTTCGGTGTATTCTTTATTTTGATTTACCATAAACAGCTCGATTGTAGAATCTAATTTTTTATATTTTGATGTATCAATTCTTTAATAATTAATATATAATATATCAAATAAATTCGATATTGATTATATTATTAATTATAAATTATATACTTAAAAGGAGTTATTTCAATATGTCTGAAATAAAAAGAATAGGAATACTTACGAGCGGAGGAGACGCTTCGGGTATGAATCCTGCTATAAGGAGCGTAGTTAGAACGGCTATAGCGAACGGACTTGAAGTTGTAGGAATAAGAGAAGGCTATCAAGGTCTTATGTATAATAATGTATATGAAATGAAAGCTGGAAGCGTAGGCGGAATCATTAATCATGGAGGAACTATATTATTTTCCGCAAGGTCGCCAGAATTTCAAACAGAAGAAGGAATGAAAAAGGCAGCGGACAACATGAAATATCATGGAATGGAAGCTTTGGTGGTTATCGGCGGAGACGGAACTTATAAAGGAGCTTTGGATTTTGCAAATCATCATCCCGAATTTCCAATCGTTGGAATACCGGGAACTATAGATAACGATATATACGGAACGGATTATACTATAGGATACGATACGGCGGTTAATGTCGCTATGGAGGCTATAGACAAATTAAGAGATACGGCAACTAGTCATGGAAGATGTTTCGTAGTGGAAGTTATGGGAAGGCATGCGGGGTATATAGCTTTGGAAGTGGGAATAGCTTCGGGAGCGGAAGATATACTTATACCTGAAACGCCAACCGATATGGATAAAGTAGTAGAAGAATTGCAATTTGCAAAAAGGAGAGGAAAAAAATCTTCAATAATAGTTGTAGCTGAAGGAGACGAATCTGGAGGAGCTATGGAGACGGCTAAACATATAGAAGGAAGAACGGGATTCGACACGAGAGTTACAATATTAGGGCATATGCAAAGAGGAGGAGCGCCGACTTCTAGAGAAAGACTTATGGCTGCAAGATTCGGATATATAGCAGTTAAAGCTCTTTTGGAGGGAAGAACGAATGTGGCGGTAGGAATATGGAAGGGAGAATATACTTATACTTCCTTATCGGATGCCGTTAAAAAAGTTCCTAAAATAGACCCTATAGATTTGGAGCTATGCAGAACATTGGCTATATAAATTTGTAAATATTAAATATTTAAAGGCTATAGTCTCATGATGGAAAGTAAATCGATTTTAGGAATTAGAATAGATAATTTTAATAACGATTTTGAAGATATTTTAGAAAAAATAAAAGATAAAGAAAATGTATTAATCGTTACTTTGGATATTCATCAATTATTAAAAGTTCGTTCCAATAAAAAATTGAAAGAAACCGTAAATAACGCTTCTTTAGTTATCGCAGGACATCATACTATAGCCAAAGGTTATAATTTTATTCACAAAGAAAAATTGAAATATATGCAAGATTTTATATTTTTTTCAAATATATTGTCTTATATAGATAAGAAAAAAAAATCTATGTTTTTATTTGGAGATAACGAAAAATATTTCTTTACCATTTTGGAAAAAATAAAAAAAATATATCCTAATATAAGGCATGTAGGAAATTTGGAAAATCCTAAAAACAAAGAAGAATTAAAAAAAGTTTTTGTGGGGCTAAAAAAAATATCTCCCGATATATTTTTAATATATATGTCTTTCAAAAAATCTCTTTATTGGTTTGCAAATAATAAAGAAAATTTAAAAGCAAAATTATGCGTTCCCGTATCGAGACCTTTAGACGGTTTTGCGGGTAAATTTAAATCTCCGAACATGAAAACATTAGAAACAAACAAAGAGGAATTTTTTTATCTAAAGAAAAATATTTTTAGAATATTTCTATATTTTGATTATATATTTTTTTGGATACTTATTTTATTTGAAAAATTAACTTTAAAATTAAAGAAAAAATAAACGATTTGATTTTTTAATTTTCTTAAACCTTTTTAATTTAAAGTTAGTATGGTTTCTTGTAAAGCAGCCATATATTCTTTTGCTCTTGCAACATTCGCATTATTCGGATATTGAGAAATAAAAGAATCCAAAGTTTTATACGAATCGTCGTATCTGCCAACTTTGAAATATGACAAACCTATATAAAGCAAAGCTTCAGCGTCTAAAGTGTCGATATTATTATTGTATCTAACTTTATTATAGAATTCTATCGCCTTATCGTAATTTTTTTCATTATAGTAAGATTGTCCTATTCTAAATAACGCCTCTTCTTCGTATTTTGTTCTTGGGAATAAAGTCGCTATTTTATTATAATACATTCTTGCCTTAATATAATTATTTTCCAAAAACGATTTATGCGCTCTTGCAGGAACTTGAATCAAATAAGTTCTAACAACTTCGTCATAATAAATGCTCGTCTTATAGTATTGCAAAAAATCTTCGTATATTTCAAAGGCTCTGTCATAATCGTTCATACTGAAATAAACTCTCGCTCTTCCCAATACCGCAAGCTCTCCGTTTGCTCTTAAAAAATAACTTAAAGCCTCTCCGTATTTTTTTTGGAAGAATAATTGATAGCCGTATTCCATATTCATAATTGAAGCTATTTCTTTATCTCTTGCTTTTAAATTATCTTGTAATTTAGGCGCTATATAATCGTCGAATGTATTTTCCAAGCGCGCTATATCCGCGTAGGTTATTATAGCGTTTGTATAATAGTTTATAAATTCTGGACTTTCTATAATATCCGTAAGTCTTTCTTTAGCCAAATGATATTTTTTTTGTCTTTTTAGAGAATCGGCAACCAAGAAATAAGATTGCACTACATTATCCAAAGGTCTCAATTTTGAATCTATCGATAAATATTCGTTTAAATTGTTTATAGCCTCGTCATAATTTCCCATTTCATAATATCTTTTACCTTTTTGAAAATATCTTTCTGGCGAAGATAGAGAGGACGCTTTTGTAATAAAAACTCCTCCTAAAATGGCAACTATAGTAATAACCGATGCTAAAATCGCTGCATAAACTTTCATAAATCTTCTCCATTTGTTATAAATCGCTTAATACTTGATTAACCCAAAAATTAACTTCTGTGGAATTAATCGATTGTATGCGTCTGAATACATTTAAAGCGTTTTGCTTTTGATTCGTATTCTTATAAGCTTTTCCAAGCAATAAATTAATATTATAATACAAATTTCTATTAACATTTTTTCTAGAAACCGGTTCAAGTAAAGTAATTACCGTAGAATAATTTCCCAACTTAAATTGAGCCAAAGCCTTATTATATTCGCTCGTATAGATATCGTATTCAGTTTTAGCTGGAGTTTGAGTTTCCATAATATTGTCGATAGTCGCTTTTATAGAATTCGTATTTACTATTCCGTTCGTATTTTCATTAGTATCTCTATTTCTTATAGGATTATTTGAAGCCATGTTACTATTTGTTTCTGGTAGTAGATATATTTCGCTAGTATTATAATAATTCGTTATGGTATAAAAATTAGTTTGATTATAATAATTCGTTATAGTATAAAAATTCGTAATGTTGTCGTTAGTTATTATTGGCAAATTATTCGTTTGTATTCTTATCGTAGCGTTTGTGTTAACTGTATTCGTAAATGTATTAGGATTTTTAAATTCAAAAGAAACCGTATCTACATCGGAGTCGGCTGTATAAAAACCTATATTATCTACATAAGATATTACCGCATAATAATATTTTCCATATCTAGGAAGTATATCTAGCATAGAATACAAATTAGAATTATTGGTAGCCTTTATAGAACCTATAACTGTAGCCGTAGTCAAAAGCGGTCTAGACAATATAGGATTATTGCTTCTATATATATAATAAGTCAAATTAGGATGATATATGCCATCCCATTCTATATATAAAGAATCTTCGCTTATAGCTCTTACCGAGATATTATTCGCCAATCTTCTGGAATTAGGCAAATTAGTAAAAGAATTGTCAAGATTTGTGGAAGTTTGAGAATATAAAATTCCAGAGGCAAATATAAACAAAGCCAAACTTACAAACAATTGCGTTTTATAATATGTTTTTAAAAAATTAATTCTATTCATAATCGGTTCACCTTTTTTCATTACTATATATATTCGGAATTGAATTATATAAAATTTAGGTTTATTGATATTGATTATAGAATAAAATCAAATTTTTTCCATAACTATTGCGACTAAAAAACCCAAGCACATAGACAAAACCGTAGCTATCAACATCGGAATGCTTAAAGAAGTTATATTTGGCCACAAACTTAAAAACGATACTATCAAAATGCCCAACACGAAACCGAAAAGAGTCGCTCTATGTTTTTGAATCAAAATAGTTATTAATTTGGATATAGCGAATATTCCTATAATGATTCCTATTCCTAAAAATATCAGAGGATAAACATTGTCAAAATTGGAAGTTATATTTGATACGAAACGAGTTATATTCTCATATTCTCCCAAAATTAATAAAAGCAAAGAACCGGATATTCCGGGAATTACCATAGCAATAGCAGCCGCTATTCCGCAGAAAAATAATTTCATTCCGTAAATAAATGAAAATTCTCCCGAATATGCAGTTTTTCCCGCAGGCGTATTTATATTAAAATAAACGAAAATAGCCATTATAAAAGCGCCCAAAAAGAAAGCGAGAAAAACTTTTAAATTATATTTTTCTATCGTTTTCGTTACGAATGGAAAAGAACCTAATACGAGTCCTACGAAAAATATTTTAGTAGGAATCGGGAAACTGGAAAATAAATGACTAATAATATTTAAAAATAAAAATATCGAAATAATCGCTCCCAAAAAAACGGGAATCAATATTTTTAAACTTTCAGCCAAATCCTTCCATCTTAATTTAATCAATGCCGTTGGAAAAGAAGATATCGAATAAGTTAATTTTTCGTAAATTCCCAAAACAAAAGCTATTGTTCCGCCAGATACTCCGGGAATCGCGTTCGCTATTCCTATCACCATGCCTTTTATAAAATACGATAAATAGGCTCTCATAATATACTCCGCTTCAATTTATTAAATATTATTAATTTTTTAAATTTTTAAAAATAAAAAACCATGAACAATTATCATTATTCATGGTTTTATAAGTCAATTTATTACCGCTGTTACTTCGACTTCGACTAAAGCGTCCTTTGGCAAAGATTTTACGGCTACCGTGCTTCTTGCCGGAGGATTCTCTTTAAAATACGACGCGTAAACTTCGTTGAAAGATGCAAAATTAGACATATCGCTTAAATAACAAGTCGTTTTAATTATATTAGCCATAGTAAGATTTTCCGATTCCAAAAGTCCTTTGATATTTTCCATAACTCTTTCCGTTTGTTTTTTAATGTCGTTTTCCGCCATATTGCCGCTTATAGGGTCTAAAGGAATTTGTCCAGAAGCAAAAATAAAATTACCGCTTTTAACCGCTTGCGAATAAGGTCCTATTGTTTGCGGAGCTTTGTGGGTTTTAATGATTTTCTTATCCATATTTGTTTCCTTTTTCTTAATTTTTCTTATATATATTTTTCTCTTTTTATTTCCTACAATTATAATAGTTTTAAATAAAATATCAAGCATTAATAAATAAAAAATGGTTGAGAGATTTTCTCTCCCAACCATTATCAAGGCTTTCAACTTTAATATAATTTTCTAAATTAATTTATTTGTATAGCTTGTCAACTTTCGTAAGCGTGATTACACTATTATACATCTGGGTATTGAATCCGCTTTGGTTGTATTCCACGCGTCCAGTCTTGCCGTCTGGAGCAAGAATCAACTCTGCGGAGATATTGCCATCTTTGATAGCATAACCATATTCTTTAATGCTATAAACTACATCCCATGATGGGCTCTTAATAAAGTCGGCTACCAAGCTATTCTCGTCGTCATAGTAGTTCACCTTTTGAAGTCTGCCTACCCACACTTTCTCGCTACCGAGCTTGAATACATCGATTCCGAATTTTTCAGGATTAGCATAGATACTTTCAGAAACATAGAGGTCGGCTTGTTTTTTAATGTTCACTTTCTCTTTGAACAAGCTGCTTAAACCGGAGCCGTATTTTACGCTGCCTGCAGTTTGACCAAACGGGATAGTTATTCTACCTTCCACAGTATATTGACCATCTGATTTGATAGCGTAGAAATTGTCTGTTACAGTATAGCTCACATCCCAAGTAGGACTGTCAACGAACTTGGAAATAAGTTCTTCTTCATTGTCATAATAGTTAACTTTGCGAACACCACCCACGCGAATTTTACCGTTCTCGATTTTGAATACATCTACTCCAAATTTACCGTTTGCATAGACAGGACTCGAAATATACACATAGCCTTCCATTTTATTTGCAGGGTCTTCCACAGGTTTGTTCACAGTTATAGGTTCTTCCACAGATAATGTTGGGTCTTGCTTAGATTTGCATGCAAATGCAAAGATTACAACAAATACTATTATGGCTATAAAGTTGAAAGTAGAAAGGAATTTTTTTGTCATGTTGTACCTCCTAAAAAATTATTCTTTCTATACATATGATAGCAATCTAAAAAAATTTGTCAAGAACTTTTTTTTAAATAAATTCCAATTTTGTATGTTTGTTAGTATAGTAAAACATTATTTTTATGTAAATTTCATTAAATTGCGGTTTTTTTTAAATAAATTTGATTTATTTACTATTATTTACTATAATGATATATATGCAAATAATTGGCGAGTTTAATTGAGTGAATGGGCTTTAGTATGATAAAAAAATATATTCTCAAAAATAATATTGGAGATGTTGCAGGTTTGATAAAAGAAATATGCATCGAAATATCCGATTGCATAGATGAAGCTAATATAAATCTATTTGCGGCGGCTTTATACGAAGTGGCGATAAACGCAATAGAGCATGGAAATTTAGGAATATCCTACGAAACGAAAAAAGAATGGATTGAAAAAAGTATATATCAAGAAAAACTTGCGGAACTTTTAAAATCAGAAAAGGCAAAAAATACTTTCGTAATGATATCTTTAGAAGTGGAAGAGAGTTCTTTAACTTTAACCGTTCAAGACGAAGGTTCGGGTTTCAAACCTCAAAAGGAAATGGAAAAAATAATCAAAGAAGATTTTATGAGAAATTGCGGAAGAGGAATGATGATGATGAAATCTTACTTCGATGAAATAAAATATAATGATACGGGAAATTCCATAACTCTAATAAAAAATATTAAAAAATAAAATTAGGATTGTAATTTTTAATAATGAGCGGCGCTAAAAAAAAGAATATAAAGAATATAAAAAAAGTAAAGGATGCGAAATTTTTTCATAAATCTCCGCCGATAAAACTCGATACGGGTTTCGTTAATTTGGAAAGATTTATAGCGATAAACGAATACGAAGACGGCACTTTTTCAAAAGAATATAATTGCGATATCATAAACAGAAAAGGACGAGATGCCGTTATAATAGTTCCTTATTCCTATATTGAAAATCAACTCCATGTTTTAATGATAAGCAATTTTCGTCCGGTGGTTTATTATAGAGAAAAGGTAATGATAAACAAAAAAGCGGAAGATATAGACGAGAATATAATAAATTTTTTAGAGTTTCCGGCGGGAATGCTCGAAGAAGACGAAATGAACGCCAAAGACGAACATCAGGGAATAAAAAAATGCGCTCAAAGAGAATTGGAAGAAGAAACGGGCTATAGCGTCCCTTTAAAAAATGTCAATGTATTGGGGCATAATTATTATAGTTCTTCGGGAATAATAACGGAAAGGATAAATATAGCAACCTGCGATATAACGGGAATAGAACCTAAAAAAAAGCCAAAAACGGACGGCTCGGTTATGGAAGAGACTATAGAACATTTTTTCGTGCAGTTTAACGAGGCTATGAAATGGTGCAAAGAAGGGATAATAAAAAACGCCGGAACGGAAATCGGGCTTAATAGATTATATTTTTCAATTCTTTACGAACATCAAAGAAAACATAATTTAATTTTGCAAAGAAGATTAAAATCGCTTATGAACGAGATTAATTCGCTTAAGAAAAACGCCGACTATTACAATAAACTTGTAAGAGAGTTTAAAGCCACAGTAACGCATGAACTTAGGCATCCTTTTACAGAAATAATGGGATATATCAATTTGCTTAAAAAGAAAAATTTGAACGAAGATAAAAAAGAAGAGGCGATTAATGTAATTTCAAGAAGCGTAAAAAAACTTTATGAAACTAATAATAATTTAATACAAATTACCATTAAAGACGATGAGGATGCTAAATATTTGTCGGAATTTAATATCGAAGAAGAATTAAATTTAATAGTGGAAGGTTATAAATCAATATATCCGAAAGACATCGAAACTAAAGTGGAAGTCGAAAAAAATTGCAATATTTTAATCGGTTATATAGAAAGATTTAAATTAATAATGGAAGGGATAATATCGAACGCATTTAAATTTACAAAAGCGGGAAGCATTTTTATTCATGTGAGAATTCCCGATATGATAGAAAAAAAGAATTTGGATTTTTCGCCCGATTTGTTTAATTATCATTCTATGAAAAATATAATACCTAACGAAATAGAAATAACGGTAAAAGACACCGGTAAAGGAATTAAGCCGAAACAATTAAAAAAGATATTTATTCCGTTTTATCAGGGCGATTCGAGATTTGAAAGAGAATACGGAGGAATCGGAATCGGATTGTCGGTAGTTAAAGATTTGCTTGAAACTATGCAAGGCGTTATAAATATAGACAGTTCGGAAGGAGCGGGAACTATAGTAAGATTGAGAATACCTTTTGGAATTCCGAGCAAAACTAAAATTTAATAATTAATCTTCTCCCATATAATACATATACGATGACAATATAATCATCTCATCATTATTCGTATATTCCGAATCTTCGTTAAAATATGAAAATAAAGGCGTATATTCCACATATCCGTCTCCGTCAATATCTTGGAAAACTGATGGAGTATTTGTATTTGAAATTATTAATTCGTTATTATTTTTAAGATTATAGTTTAATATTATTCCGACTCCGACAAATATTAAAATAGCAGCCGCAATCGAAATAATATAAGGGTAAATTCTATGTTTAACTTTTTTAACTATTATAGATTTATTTCCTAACAACATGGCAGAAATAGAATCTATATCTTTCATAAATTTTCGACAAGATTCGCAAGATTCCAAATGTTTATTCATTTCGATTATTTCGTTATAATTTAAATCCTTGTCTTTATATCTGCTTATAAGCATTTCGTAATGTTCATGAATCTTCATAAACTTACCCCCATTTTTTTCATTATAGATAGAAGTTTTTTTCGCGCTCTAAAAATTCTCGTTCTAATCGTATTAACGGGCAAATCGAGTTTTTCGGCGATTTCTTCGTAAGAATAATTTTCATATTCGGACATAATAAGAGGAATACGAAAACTATCTTCCAATTTTGCCAAAGATTCCGTAAGTATAATTTTATTTATACTGTTGTCGTCATCGGATTCTTGCATCTCGACATTTCTATATTCTTTGAGTCTATATTTTTTTTCTCTTTCTTTTCTTCTTATATAATCTACCGCTCTATTAAAAGAAACCCTATAAAGCCAAGTATAAATTTTCGACCTACCTTCAAAACTGTCTCTTTTTAAGTAGAATCTGACGAAAACATCCTGCACTATCTCTTCAGCCTCGTCATAATTTGAAATAACGGAATAAACCAAATTAATCAAAGGTTTTTTATAAGTCGCCATCAATTCTTTATACGCTTCTTCGTTAGAGGATTTAAAAGCTTCTATATTGTCTTCATAAATCATTTCCGCACCGTTCATAATTATATCCTATTTATAAAGATAAATTACTTTTTTCTATGTTTATTTAACCGAACTTTCTGCTCGGGAGTAAGAACCGCTATTATATCTAAATCTCTAAATATAATCAAGCAATCTTTTTCGACTTCAATTTCTTTCTTTCTCTCTATCAAGTCTCTTAATATATCCCTATTCGGATTATCTTTCATAAGCTCGGTTTTTATTTCATAATCTATTTCTTCTATTTTTTCTCTAATCGGCTGTTCGTTAGTTATGAATTCCGTTACTATTTCGTATATTCTGTTCGTTTGTTCGGATGTTAAAACTATTCCCGCTTTTCTAAAAAATTGAAAATGGTCGGGACCTAATTTCTTATCATGCTTTTGAGGTCTCTTATCTGGCATGGGAGGCGGAGGCTGCCCGTAAACCGATAAAAACAACATTGAAAATATTGCAAAAATATAAAATATTCTTTTTGTCATAACTAATCCGTCCATTACTTTAAACTATTTAATAATTTAGACGAATTATAATTAAAAAAGTTCCCAAATAAAAAGTTAACTATTGAAATAAATTTATTTTAAATATATCTTTACCAATAATTATTATATAAAAATTTATGGAGGTTCGATTTTGAGTTGGATTTTAGGAATTATACTTCTTAGCGTATTGGTATTCGTTCATGAAATGGGACATTTGCTGGCGGGTCTTGCTGTAGGAATTAAAGCCGAAGCTTTTTCTATAGGTTTCGGTCCGATAATATTTAGAAAAGAAATAAACGGAATAGATTTTAGATTGTCGGCTTTTCCTTTCGGCGGATATTGTAAATTTAAAGGAGAGATTCCCGAAGAGACCGAAGATATTTTAGAAAATGCGGAAACTTTAGAGGCAAAAAAAGAAGTCGAAGAAGACGATTTTTTAAATATATCTCCATTAAGACGAATAATAGTTTATTTTGCAGGTCCGTTTTTTAATTATATGTTCGCGTTTTTATTGCTTATAATATTGGTTTCGATTCCTTCTACTATAGAATTATATTCTCCTACGGTTTCGGTTTTCAGAGACGGAAAATATATGCATACGAAACAGGGCATGACTTTGGCATACGAATACGGAATAGAAAGCGGAGATACGATTACGGAAATAAACGGAAACAAAATAGAATCAGACAACGATGTTTTGAAAACTATAAACGAAGAGACTATTCAAAAAGGCGCAAGTGAAATAATTTTTACTTTAAATAGAAACGGAGAAAACATAAATATATCGATTCCAGCTGTGGAGATGTTAAAGGCTTTAAGCGGAGAGAGAGCGCTTGGTTTATATTTTGGAGACGACCTTATTATAAAAAATATAGTTTCCGGCTCGGCTGCAGAAGAATCGGAATTAAAAATCGGCGATAAAATCATAGCAATAAATGGAATATCTGCAAACAATATAGCCGACTTCAGACCTATAGTAATGGATAATCCTTCGCAAAAAATAAATATTACGATAATGAGAAACGGAGAAGAGATAATCAGAGAGGCTATACCGAAACCCGTTAATTCTAAAACTATAGGAACATACGGAAGTTTGGGAGTAGAATTTGAAAGCACTCCTATAAAAATCGAAAGAGTTGAGGGAGTCGCTTTTCCAAAATCAATCTCCGAAGCATTTAAAGAAAGCGGAAATTATATTTCTTCTTATATAAATGGTTTAAAATTGCTTTTTACTGGAAAATTATCCTTAAGAGAAAATTTGGGAGGTCCGGTTAGAATAATTCAAATTTCATCGCAGGTAATATCGGTGAGCGCGGAATACAGATTAAAAACCATACTTTCGTTTACGGCTACGATAAGCCTTATACTATTTTTGATGAATCTTCTTCCTATCCCAGTCGTAGACGGAGGCATGATAATATTTTGTTTTTTGGAATTGATAATGAGAAAACCGCTCGATAAAAAAGTATTGATTAAAATACAGACTATTGGCGCTGCGTTTTTAATAACTCTTGCAATATTTATAACCATAAACGATATAACTCAATTATTTAAATAAATTTTTAAATAAATAATCTAAACAAAATTATTTTTCGTTTTTATTTAATAATCGCTTGACAGAAAATTCGATTTAAAGTAAAATTCTTTATTATAAAACAATATTATAAACAATAAAACAAACGATATAAAAAATATTGCGGGGCTAATTTTGTATACTAAAAGCGATAATATAACTAAACATATCATAAGCATAAGAAGTCAGGAAGACGGTTATAGGAGAGTTATCATCAATACCGATTATAAAACGAAGAGGCATTATATAGATTTTTTTGTGTCGGATTATAAACATAATAATGGAAAAGAAATAATAGAATTCTTGTCGAAAAACGAACCTATAAATCTTATACAAGATACGAGTTATCCATACGACCAATTTGCCATAGCGGTATACGACAGAGATATGATAAAATTAGGATATGTCCCCGATATTATCTCGCCTTTAATTTCGTATAAAATGGACGATACAAATCACAGAGTTAATGCGGTTATAAAAAAAGTAAAATTAGACGCTCATGACGAATGCAAAATAGAGATAAGAGTATTTTTAGACAAAATAAGAAAATTTAATTAATTATAAATTCTATGATAAATGCAACTACCGTAAAAAACGAATTGGACTTCAAAAAATTAAAAGACGATTATATTAAAGATAATGTCAAATACGGAGTGTATATTTTAACGGGTAAAGAGAGATTATTTAAAAAGACCTTTATAGCCTCTATGCATTCTTCCGTTTTCAAAGACGAGGGCGAAAGAGAGATGAATTATAATGTATTCTACGATAAAAACGACGCTATGGGTTATTCGCCTTTGGAAATTGCCGACACTCCTCCTTTGGGTTCTAAAGTCAGAGTCATAGTCATATATAAGTATAATAATTTTCAGGATGATTTTATAGATTATTGCTCGAATCCGTCAAAATCTTCCATAGTTATACTCGAAACTGAAAATGTTTTGGAAGAAGATTCCATATATAAATATTTTTCAAAAAAAAAGAATATAAATTATTTGCATTTTATCAATTTTCCGCTCCCGGACGAAAAAGATTTCAGAGGATTAATAAACGCCTATATTCAAAAAAACGCGAAAAAAATTTCAAGCGAAGCGACCGAATATTTAATAAACAATATAAATTTGGATTATAATTCTCTCTATTCTGAACTAGATAAAATTTGCAATTATAACGACAAAGAATATTTAAATATCGAAGACATTATGGATTTTACATATATATCCAAAAATAAAAATATATTCGATTTTTTGGATGCGGTTTTTGAAAGAAACAGAAATAAATGCTTTAGTATGATAAATAGATTAGACCAAGAAGCTTCAAGTTCTTTAGCTCTTATGATGAATAATTTTATAGCTTTATATTATATGAAGATATTTCCGCCTCAAACGGCGTTAAACGATATAAGCAAAATAACGAAGATTCCCACTTTTATTTTGACTAAAAAAAAGAACGCGTTAAAATTATTTTCTTTATCCGAAATAGTAAGTATAATATCTCAAATATCGCATTTAAATACTTTAAGCGTAAGTATCCCGAATAATATTTTTAAGGCTCGTTTCGAACTTATGCTATTTAATATTACTAAATAATAATTTTAAATTATTTCAATTTTTTTAAAATATTATATAATTTTCATTATAAAAAATAATTATTTTTTTAATATTAAAGAGGAACGATATAAAATGAATATAGATGAAGAATTAAACAATAAATTTGAAGAATTAAATTTAACCGAAATTAACGAAATCAAAGATTATTTAATATCTCATAATATTCCATTATTTAGATTGGATAAAGAGAGAGGAATCGTAGAATTTCACACCGAACAGTTAAGTTTAATATTGGATAATCCGAAATATGTCAATCTCAAATTATATATTCCCAAAAATTTTAAAGTGTTTATTAAAGAGTTTAAAGCCATAAAAGAAAACGAAAAATACAATTTGCAAAATTTCAATTATGTATTTAAAACTCCGAAAGAATGCGAAGAAGAACTTGACAAAAGAATTAAAGAAATAGGAAAGATGACTTACAAAGACAAAGTAAGCATTATCGAAACCTACAATAGAGAACTTAAAGAAGTTAAAGTAGACGAGAAAACCATAATAAATAGAAATACGGCTCAGCAAATAGTGAATGCGGGAAATGATGTCGGACTCATAGCAAAAGTTACGATGTTTGAAAGCATGAAGAAAATCAAAGAGAATGAAATATCTCAAGACCAAGCTAAAATAGAAAATCAAGAAATTACCGAAACCACAAGCTCTTTGGTTACAACTATAGTAAATATGCTTTCGCACAATATCGAAACTCAAAAAGTTTTTACCGAGTTAAAAAATTACTCTGACGGCGGAGTGATGGCGCATTCTAATAGAGTTTTTGTTTCTTATGTTAATTTTTTGACTTTCTATAATAATTTAATCAAAAGAAGACAACTTGTGCATAAAATAAGAACCGTTTATCAGAAAGTTTATAAAAAATTCTATGATAATGTAGTTGAATCCGCTTTTGGAAAATATAAAATATACAACAATTTGGAAACTGTGGAAGATGCGATAGACCAAGGAATTAAAAGCGTAGAAGAAAACGAAATGTATTTATATTCGGTTGGCGCTTTGCTTCATGATGTTGGAAAAGTTAAAGATTTGGATTATTTTGAAGGAGCGGAAGGAAGAGATTACGAAAGAATTAAAAAACATTTGTTTAACAGTTATAAATTGGTGAGCCAAACTTCAGAATATCCTTTGGAAGTTATATTAACCGTTGCTTTGCATCATGAATATTACGGTTTGGGATACGGACCTTTTGAAAAATTATATAATTTAAAAATAGAAAAATATACAAGTTTTCAAATTCAAAGAGTAATGTCTTACGATGCAAAAGCCATAGACGATTGCGATGCTTTCGCTTATTTTCCCGCAAAGATGCTCGAGATTATAGATGTATACGACGCTTTGATGGACCCTGCGCGCAAATATAGAGGAGGAAAAACTTTTACCAATGAAGAGGCTCTTAAAATAATGAGAGAAGATTTTATTGAGAAACAGGTAAAGTTGGACCCGATATTATACGATGTGTTTGTGGAGTTTTTAAGCAATTCTATAGAAAAAGATTTGATGTCAGCAAAATTGAATTAAATTTTAAGTTTTTGTTTTTTTGACAAAAGTCTTATTAAATATTTAAGTTCGTATTTCGAATAAAAATCTTTCGTCATAGTTACTCCTCTTTTGTTAAAGAAAGAAAAATAATTATATTTTTCGAGAGTGTTTATAAGAGAAAAAAAATGTTCTTTATCCAACTTGAAAATATTTGAAACTTCGTCAGCCGAATAAAGTTTATCTTCGTAAAAATATTTGTTAACAAAACTATTAGATTTTTTTATTATAATAAATCTGCAAATAATATGTCTTAATAAAAAAGCCAAAACAAATAATAATATAAAAAATTTAATCATTAATTTTTACGATTTTGATTGATTGAACAATATTAGATTCATAAAAATATCGCCGAATTCCGTTTTATAATTAATTGAAAGTATTTTGTCATTTTCTTTTTCAAGCATAGCTATCTGTTCGCTCATAAGAATGGCTGGAGGAGTCATATCCAAATCTATATGTTTGGTATATAAATCGTTAATCGCACTTCCCGCTACCATATTTACAAATTCTTTTATGGTGGATACAAATATATCGTCTATGACGGTAATAGATTCCGAATTAAGAGCGGATGCCAATTTGAACGCTGTTGCTTTACTCATATTAAACATCAATCTTCCGCTTAAATCTCCCGTAATTCCTATAAAAACTATAACGCCTCCAACATGATTTGCGTTTCTATATACTCTAACATCGCCTTTGAGAACTTTTGAATTAAAATAACTTTTTAAAATTATTACCGTGCCTTTACTGAAAGCGTTTACGACATCCAAATCAAACATATTAATACCCACTTATCTAAATATTCGTTTCTTAAAATTCTTTTCTAAATTATCGGAAATAAGAACGATATTGATTATTATATTAATAATAGAAAATTTATCAATATAAAGTTGTTTTATAATTAATTCTATTTTTTATAAAAAATGTTATAATGAATAATATTTTTTAATCAAAATTTTTAGAGTTTTTAATGAAAGATAAACTAAAAGACAGAATGAAAAAAATAATATCTCTATTGTCGTTAGGGTTATACGAAAGAAAAGAAATAGTCGCTCTAACTTTTTTAAGCATTATCGCGGGAAAGCCCGTTTTTCTTTACGGACCGCCGGGAACTGCAAAAAGTTTTATAGCGAAAAGAGTTTCGTTTGCATTCAAAGATTCGAAATATTTCGGATATTTAATGCAAAGATTCAGCACTCCCGAAGATATATTCGGACCAATCAGTTTGGAAGAACTTAAAAACGACAAATACATAAGGAAAATAGACGGATATTTGCCAGCAAGCGATTTTGCCTTTTTAGACGAAATATGGAAAAGCACTCCCGCTATACTTAACACATTGCTCACGATTATAAACGAAAGAATATTCAAAAACGGTTACGAAGAGATAAAAGTTCCTCTTAAAGGATTAATTTCGGCAAGCAACGAAACGCCTCCGCCAAATCAGGGACTCGAAGCTTTATACGACAGATTTATAACGAGGCTAACGGTTTATCCTCTAAAAAACAGAGATAATTTTGAAAAACTTTTAGAAAATACGATGCTAAATCCTTATATAGAGATTGATGAAAATTTGAAAATAACCACGGAGGAATGGAATACAATAACCGAAGAAATTAACAAAGTTGGAATTTCACAAATCGTTTTCAACATTATACATACGATAAAACTTTCTATAGAAAAATTTAACGAAGACAATAAAGATATTCCAATATACATTTCGGATAGAAGATGGCAAAATATTTCCTATTTAATGAAAACTGCCGCATATTTGAACGATAAAAACGAAGTCGACATTTATGAAACATTATTACTCGACAATTGTTTATGGAGTTTGGAAGAACATATAGAACCCGTTAAAAAGATTGTGGAAAATGCTATTAGAATCTCTTATAATTTTAAAAATTCGAGTATTGAAAATTGGAAAGAAAATTTTGAATCTACGAAAAAAGATATCGAAAACACATTTTATAATTTGGAGAAAACTTACGATACGGAAAATATAGACGATAAATTATATATAGCGAAAACTTTGAATGTTAAAGTCGATGAATACGGGAATTCTGTAGACACTATAATTTATATTCCGTTAAAAAATATGAATAAAAAAGGTTATTTTTATCCTTTAGACCAAGCAAGATTTGTGACAAAAAAATTCAGATGCGATTTTAACGAAAGCGAAATATGTTCGATAGAAATTAATTCTGGCACTTTAATGAACGGAATAATGTCGGAAAGACTTTCAAAAAATTACGAGCCGTTTTTAAAATTTGAGCCGAACTTTTACATGAGAAAAAACGGATTGAAAAAAGCTAAAAAAGAAAAGAAAGAAAAATTTATAATTATTATAGATTCTCTTATAGACAATATGGAAAATATAATTTTGGACTTGAAAAATAATTTTGAAAAAACGAAAAGCATGTCGCAAAATATTTTTATATCGGAAGAAAAAATTAATATTATAAACGACATGTTTCAATCTCATATAGATGATTTGGAAAGCGAAAAATTAAACGCAGAAAAATTAAAAAGTGAAATTACGGAATATGCGACAGTTTAAAAATTCTTTTGAAAAAACTACTAATATTACGACAAAAGAAATTAAGAAAACCGAAGATATGGCGAGAGGAGTTTTTTACGGTTCTTTTAAGAATATTGACGATAGGCGACTCGAAGACGAGCTTGAAATAAAAATATCCAAATGGAAAAAAGATTTAAAAGAATATATAGAAAACAATAATCCTTATCAAAATAATAAAATAGAATTGGATATAGCCTTAAAAAAATTAAAAGGCAAAAAATTAGAAAATAAAAATTCAAAAGAAAATTATAATAAAAAAGAAGTAATAGATTATTTAAATAGTTTTAAAGAAGTTAACAAAAATATAGATTTTGATTTTTGGATTGATAGAATAAATAATCACAATCAAAATATCATAAAAAAGAATATTATTTCCTCTTGGGAAAAATCCTATAACGATAAAAATAACAAATGGACTATAAATATTATCAAAAGCAAGAGGGATAAATTTATAGTCGATATGGAATCTTGGATTAAACTCTTAAAAAAAATTAAATATATGTCAAATATTTTAAGAATAAAAACGGGAGTATTATGGGATTTTAGAGTCGGAGAACTTTCGGAAGAAGACATTTCGCTTTTGAAAAGATGGGTCGATTTTATAAACGATTATAAGGATATAGAAATAATTTGCGAGAGTATGGGACGAAGAGTGGATATTGAAAACGTTATTAACAATATAGAGTTTAAAGACAGTTATAATTATACGAATAAAAAAATAACTTCTAAAGATGAGATAGTAGGAATTTATTTTTCTAAAGATATTGAGAATATAGTTCCCGAAGAGCTTTCTTTGCTTTGCGACAGAGATTTTGAAAAATTATTTAAATTAAAATATATAGAAAACAGACTTATGTGTTTCGATAGAGATTCTTATATTTTTAACGAAAGAGAAAGACAAAAAATTAAAGCGGGTTATATAGAAGGAAAAGGTCCCGTAATAATATGTATCGATACCAGCGGTTCTATGAAAGGAATTAACGAATATATAGCTAAAGCCTCTATGCTAAAAATCGTTATGCGAGCTTTATCTGAAAATAGAAATGTTTATTTAATAAATTTCAGCGTGGAAATTTACTCTTATAAATTTTCAAAATATGACGGACTTACGGAACTTATAAATTTTCTTAAATTAAGTTATCACGGCGGTTCTGATATTTATAAAGCGCTTTACGAGGCGAACAGAATCATGAATACTGACGATTTTAGAAACGCCGATGTTTTAGTATTGTCCGATTTTATGATGGAAGATATGCCTCACAATTTAATCGATTTATGCGACAAACAAAAATTAAAAGGCAATAAATTTTTCGCCGTTTCTATCGGCAAATTTCCGTTCGGTTATTCCTACAGAAAAGTATTTAGTAAACATTGGATATTCGATATCGATGACGGATTAAAAAATGTTTACTGATTATAAATTAACGTTTTCCAATTTATATTTTTCGTTGCCTAAAAATATTTTTAAAAGACTTTTCGCCTTATTTTTATCGTTTGAAGTCGTATATATAATCAATCTATTTTTTTCGTCAATATTATTATTTAGAATATCGTTTTTTTTCAAATATTTTTTTACCGACAAAGCCGTTTTACGACTAGGTTCTATAATATTTTTTATATTGTTTTTATTTTCTTTCAAAACTTTTTTTATGTCTTTTATTATCAAAGGATAATGAGTGCAAGCCAAAAGCAAAGCGTTGGAATTAGAATCGATTTTTTTTATATAATTTTTCAATATTTCAAATCTGTTTTCATAATTTTGCCAACCGTTTTCTATCATCGGACATAAATATTGACAGGCGATTTGAGTGATTTTTATATCTTTATTATACTCTTTTATTTTCTTTAAATATATTTTCGATTTAACTGTAAATTTTGTAGCCATAATCGATATATTGCCGTAATTATCGCCGACATTTTCGCAGGCGTTTGAGATAACTTCCATTATTGGAATATTATATTTTTCTTTTAATATTTCGTAAGCCGAAGCAGATATAGTATTGCATCCTATAATCAATATTTTGCAATTTTTTTTTATAAGGAAATCCGCCATTTTTGAAGATAGTTTTTCTATTTCTTTTTTTGATTTGTCTCCGTATGGAATATTTTTATTGTCTCCCAAGTAAATATAGTTTTCATTCGGCATTAATTTTAATAATTCTCTTAAAATCGTTATTCCGCCAAATCCAGAATCGAATATTCCTATAGGTTTTGAATTAATGTTCATAAATATAAAATCTATTAAACTCTATAAGCTCTATAAATTAAAAATCATTATATATAAAATTAACATAATAATCAATAATTTTTTAGTCGTATAAAATATTGCAAAATGTGGTATTTCATTATATCATTAACTCCGGCTAAAATTAATTGAA
>CAZUEE010000019.1:0-26447 GCA_964619175.1 uncultured Brachyspira sp.
TTATTTTTTGATTACAACAAAGTAATTAAGAATTTAATTGTAGAACTTATAAACTTGACTATAATCAATTTTTAATATATATTTAATAAAATCGATAAAATTATTTTTTACAAAACGGAGGATATTATGGCAAGAGTATGCGAAATATGCGGGAAAGGAAAACAAAACGGAAACAGCGTAAGCCATTCTAATATAAAAACCAAACGCTCTTTTAACGCTAATTTACAAAATATAAGAATAGAAATTAACGGAACGGTAAAAAAAGCTTTGGTATGCGCAAAATGCATAAAGGGAAATAAAATAGTAAAAGCCAGATAATGAATATAGATATAGGCAAATTTGCAGGTTTTTGCGATGGCGTAAAATATGCCGTTGAAAAGACTTTCTCTCAAGCGTCGAAAAGCGACAGCGATATATATGTTGACGGACATCTAATACATAATCCTCAAACTTTGGATATGCTTGAAAATAGCGGAGTTCATACTTATGAAGATAAAGAAGATATATCCGTATTAGACGGCAAAACCGTCATAATAAGAGCTCATGGAGTATCTCCAAAGAGAAGAGAGCTTCTTTCAAAACATGCAAAAAGAATAGTTAATCTCACATGCAAATATGTGGCAAAAACTCAAGGCTTGGTAAAAAAATATAATTTATTAGGTTATAGAATAGTAGTTATAGGAAATCCTACTCATCCCGAAATTATAGGAGTTTGTGGCTTTGCCGACGATGTTTATGTTGTCTATAAAGATTCCGATTTGGACAATATTCCGAGCTACGAAAAAAAAACCTTAATAGTTGCTCAAACTACTTTACAAAAAGATATTTTTTATAATTTTGTTTCAAAAATAAAAGACAAATATAAAACCTCAGAAATAATAATTAAAGATACGATATGCGAGGCTACAGAGCAGAGACAAAACGAGATATTGGATATAGCGAAAAGAAACGATGTCGTTTTGGTTATAGGCGGTTCAGAGAGCAGTAATACTAAAAACCTATATAAAATCGCTTCGGCTATAAAACCTTCTTTTTATGTTGAGTATAAAGAAGATTTAAATAATTTGGATTTGTCGGGATATAAAAATATAGGAATAATGGCTGGCGCTTCTACTCCAGATTGGCTTATAGAAGAAGTGGCGCAAACTATTAAAGATAGATATGCAAGTCCGTTTTCGATTCTTTTTTCAAAGATATTCGATTTTCTAAATTACGGATATATATTTTTTTCCGTAGGAGCATTTTTGATGTCTTATGCAATCTACGATATATTGTCTCAAACTTTTCAATATCAAATAGGAATTATAACCGCCTCTTATTATTTATATACGAGTTTAATCAACGGATACAGCAATTATACTATTAGAATAAGCGACAAAAAAAGATATATGTTTTACAATAGATATAAATTGTTTTTTATGTCGATTATATTTATAAGTTGCGTAAGTATGCTTTATTTTTCTTATAAAATGAGTGTAGGAATATTAATGCTTACCATATTGTCGAGTTTGCTTGGTATAGGATATAATATGAGTTTCAAAAAACAGCCGAAATTCGACAATTCTTTGTTTTTTAAACTATTTAAAAAACTTATTCCATTTAAAGCGATAGTAATATCCGTTGCCGTTACCATAATTTTAAACGGTTCGATATTTATACTTAATAGAAATATTATTAAAGAAAAATTTTTCGCATATCTATTTTCTGCAAGTATAGTTTTTATATTCATGTTTATAAGACAGGCTTTGATGGAAATAAAATTCTCTCAAAGCGATAAGATAGCGGGGGCTGTAACTTTAACCACATATATAGAACCAAAAAAATTATCCATTATAACCGCCATAGTTCCGATTATTCCAATATTATTTATGTTTACGGGAATAATAACGAATAAATTTTCGCTTTCAAATAATATAAAATATCTTATCCCAATAGTTTATTCAAGTATAGTTTCTTTTATAGCTATGAGGAGAAATGTTATAACGATAAGCAGACATTTATTTTCTTTTTTAATAGATTCGCCATTATACATACTATTTTTAGCAGCGTTAATATAATTTTAACGCCGCGTAAAAATAATATAATTTAGTCTTTTCTTCTAAACAAAGAAGATGATGAGCCTGCCAAATGATTTCTTTTTAAATCAATAAGTTCGAATATTGTGGCTGAAGATAAACTTTCTCTTAAAGCTTTCGGCGATTTAAGTAATTTAATTATCTCTTCGTTAACCATCCACTCTTCGTCGTATATATTGCTTATAGAATCTCTCGGAGCGTATATCATATTGCTTCTGGCTAATACTATAAATCTGTTATTTTCGTCATAATAACCCAATTCGCCTATAAAATAAGCGTGAGGCATAGCCAAGTTAATATACCTATCTCCATAGATGGCATTAACATCCAATTCTCTGTGAATCTCTCCGTTAGTTATATCGTATCCGAATACATGGAATATTCTAACGGATATTCTACGACCTTTCAACGAATGATAAGATATATCGTAATCCGAAATGTCCCAATAAAAGAAACACCATTCTGGGTCACGCATCATTAAAGTCAATTTAGTTTCATTATATCTATCCGGTAATTCTCTAACTATATCGACTTCATCGGGGATATATCTATGTTGAAGCTCGAGATTTTTTTCAGATTCTTTGAGAAGTGTTTTTTTAGTAGCGGTTTTTCTTACCACTGCCTTTTTAACGGCGGTAGTTTTTTTTACAACCGTAGTTTTTTTGACAGTCGCTTTCTTTGCGGTTGACGCTTCTTTTTTTGGCGCTGTCGTTTTTTTTGTTTTGCTTACCGTCTCTTTTTTGGGAGCGGTTTTTTTACCAGATGTAGACATAAATCTTCTCCATTACTTATTATAATCTCTTATCTTCCACTATTTTTTTACCGTAGTTTTTTTAGCGGCGGGTTTTTTAGCAGTAGTTTTTTTAACAGCCGTTTTTTTCGTAGTAGTCTTTTTCGCCGTAGCCTTTTTCGCTGCCACTTTTTTAGTGGCGGGTTTTTTAGCTGTAGTCTTTTTTGTTGTTGTTTTTTTTGCAGTAGTAGTAGACATAAATCTTCTCCATATGTATGATTTTTATTGTTGTAATTATAGTATAAATACTATAATTGTCAATAACTAATATCGAATTTTTTTATTTATTTTAAATCTTTAAATGTTATTTACGATAATAAATTCGAGAGGTTTTGATTTGTATAATTTAATCGTTTAATTCGGAGGCAAGAAATAAAAATGAAAAATTTTTTGGCTGTTTTATTTTTAAATATAATTTTATTTTCAAATTTATCCTATTTGTTTTCTCAAGATAATTTGAATATTCCGGTTACTCCAAGCGACGACCAACAGTTGGATAACGCTGTAGGTTATTCTAGAAATTTAAATTCGTTTAATAAAAATGCAAGCTCTTATGCGAAATTAAAAGCGTATATAAATCTTTTGGATTCAAAAGGAATGAAAACTTTAAAAAAACATCCTTCATATTCTAGCCTTGGAGATATTTATATGTATGGAGCGATATATCTCGAAAAAGAATATAAAGAGGATAAAATAATCGAGTTATATAAAAAGGCTTTGGAATTAAGAGCCGAGCCTAATTCTAATTATTCTCTTGCCGTTATTTATAAAAAAAGATACGATAAAGCGGTAAAAAATAAAAATGCAATCAAAGAAGTTGAATACGGTAAAAAGGTTTACAAATATTTAAATAAATATATTATCCTATCGGGAAATAAAAGCGCAAAATATAAAAAAATATTAAACTATTTCAGTTCTTATAAATAATTAATTTTGGAGTATAAGTTTATGGAAGTAATGGATATATTAAAAGATTTTATAGAAGCGGCAATAAAGAGCGACGATATAGACGCTTTAGTTTTATCGGGCTCAAAATCGAGTTTAATAAACGATGAGATGTCCGATTACGATATTTATGTTTATTCTAAAAATAGAGTAAATATCGAAACTAGAAAAAAGTTTGCAAATAAATACGAAGCGTATTGCGAACTTGGAAACGACTATTTCGAATATGGAGACGAATTTATTATAAAAGATATATATTTGGATTTCATGTATAGAGATTTATCTTTTGCAGAAAAAGAAATAAATTATGTGTGGAGAGGTTGCAATGCAAAATTAGGGTATACCACCGCTTTTTTGTATAATATAAAAAATTCCAAAATACTTTACGATAAAGATTCAAAATTTCAAAAAATTCAAAACGAATTAATAAATAACGAATATCCCGATAAACTCAAAGAAAATATAATAAAAAGAAATTGGATTATTATGAACGAGTTTTTTGAGCAGCTTAAAAGAGCTATTAAAAGAAACGATATAGTAAGCGTTAATCATAGGCTTGCTGCTTTGTTGTCGTCATACTTCGATATTTTGTTCGCTTTAAATAAAGAACTTCATCCCGGAGAAAAGAGATTAATTAAATACGCGTATAAATTATGCAAAAAACTGCCCGAAAATTTTGAAAGCGACCTTAACGATATAATTACGGGCGGATTAAATAAAAATATTTTGGACAATTTAAATAGTTTAATCGAAAATATTAAAAAGATTATTTAAGCAATTTACTTGCCTCTTTGAATCTTTTTTTCATTTCGTTCCAATCTTTAGCTTTTAAAATGTCTCTCGAACATAACCATGAGCCTCCGCATGCAAATACATTCGGTTGTTTAAGATATTCAGAAACATTACTAGCACTCACTCCTCCCAAAGGCATAAATTTAACTCCCGTATAAGAATAAACCGCTCCGACTCCTTTAAGCCATTCTATACCTCCGAAAACCCCCGCATGAAAGAATTTTAAATATCTATGCCCGTAAGCGAGACATTGTTCTATTTCGGACGGAGTGGCAACTCCCGGTATATAATCGTAATTTTTATTTTTTGCATATTCGAGCATATTGGGTTGAAATCCCGGACTTATTATAATATTCGTTCCCAAATCGAGTATTCTGTCAACTTGTTCTGTAGATATTACTGTAGCGGCAGCTCTCGGCAAATTAGGATAATATTTAGCCAATACTTCAAGCGCCTTATAAGAATATTCCGTTCTCATAGTAAGCTCAATTGCAGGCAAATATTCGCTCGATAAATCGGCTATATTTCTTATTTCTTCTTCCGTTTCCACTACTGCTACGGGAATTATCGGCGTCGATACATATTTTTTAAACATAAATTTATCTCCGTTATTTATAAATACTTAAAATATTTTATCATACAAAGTATTCTTTCGCATTATTAAAACATATATTTTTTACGGTATTTCCCAAAAAATCGATGTCGTTTGGAACTTCTCCTTTTTCAGCCCAATTTCCCAATATATTGCAAAGTATTCTTCTAAAATATTCATGTCGAGTATACGATAAAAAACTTCGTGAATCCGTAAGCATTCCTATAAATAAAGAAAGCGAACCCGTATTTGCAAGAATCTTCATCTGCTCTTCCATACCGTCTTTATTGTCGCAAAACCACCAAGCCGAACCCAATTGCATTTTTCCTCTTATGCCATCTCCTTGAAAACAACCGATTAATGTCGACAAAGGATAATAATCTTTAATATTCAAACTATAAAATATCATTTTTGGAAGTCCGAAAGATTTTGAACATTCGTCAAGCAAGCGAGATAAATTTTTTATCGTACTATAGTCGGCTATGGAATCGAATCCCGTATCCGCATTAAGCAAGTCGAACATTTTTTTATTATTATTTCTCATAGCCGCCAAATGTATTTGCATAGAAATATTTTTTTCTTTATATTTTTTAGCCAATTTTATAAGAATATAGGTTTTATATTTTTCTATTTCTTCTACGGTTAATTTATTTCCAAGCAAAGATTTTTTTAAAATTTTATTTATATTTTCTTCCGAATCTAAAACGAAAGGACAATATTCGAGAGCATGGTCGCTTGATACACATCCCAAATTTATAAAATAATCTATTCTTTTATACAAAGCTTCTATTAAACTGTTTATGTCTTTTATATTTATGTCGCTCGCTATAGAAAGTTTTTTTATATAATCTACAAATTCTATATTTTCTATATTTATAGCCTTATCCGGTCTGAACGAAGGTATGACTTTAGTATTTATATTTCCTATCGGAGCGTTTGAGTTTTTTAGAATTTCATGATAGCCCAAAGAATCCGATGGGTCGTCAGTAGTGCCTATCGTATCGACTTTGAATTTTTCCAAAATATCTTTAACTGAAATATTTTTAAGTTTTTCATTCGCTTTATTCCAAATCGTTTCTGCGTTTTTTTCGTTAATAATATCGTAGATGTCGAAATATCTTTGCAATTCCAAATGACTCCAATGATATAGAGGATTGCCGATTAAATTTGGAACGGTTTTAACATAAGCTAAAAATTTTTCATAATCGGAAGCATCTCCCGTAATATAATTTTCGTCTATGCCGTTTGCCCGCATAACTCTCCACTTATAATGGTCGCCCAAAAGCCATATTTCCGTTAAGTTTTTAAATCGTTTGTTTTCCGCTATTAATTTCGGGTCTAAATGACAATGATAATCAAATAAAGGACATTCGCTTGCATAATTATGAAACAACTCTTTTGAAATATCGTTTTCGAGTAAAAAATCTTTATCCATAAATTTCCTCATAATATATTCTCCTAATATTTTTATTAATTTTATTTTTAATTTTATTTAATTATTTTTTATCTTTGCTTATTCATTTTATCTATCGCTTCCCATAAGCCTTGCAAATAAACCGCTCCAAGCGCCCTGTCGTATAATCCGTATCCCGGCATAGAAACTTCGTCCCATATCGCTCTTCCATGGTCTGGTCTGAAAGGTCCTTCGAATCCTATATCGTAAAAAGCTTTCATTATTTCAAACATATCCATAGAACCGTCGCTTGAAAGGTGAGCTGCCTCCTGAAATTTACCGGGAGCCGTATGTTCCAAATTTCGCACATGGGCAAAAAATATTTTTCCTTTTAAACTTCTCACTATATCGGGAATATCGTTTTTAGGATTCGAGCCTAACGAACCGGCACATAATGCCACACCGTTATAAGAATTATTAACATTATTAACCATTTTCAATATATTTTCTTTATTGATTATGATTCTCGGAAGCCCAAAAACAGACCAAGCGGGGTCGTCTGGATGTATTGCCATTTTTATTCCAAACTTTTCGCATGTAGGCATAATCGCATTTAAAAAATATTTTAAATTTTCAAAAAGTTTATTATCGTCCACATCTTTATACATTTCAAAAAGTTCTTTTATTCTTGAAAGTCTTTCTGGCTCCCAACCGGGTAAAACATAACCGTTGGAATTGGAATCGATTTCATTAAACATTTTTTCTGGGTCTATATTGTCTATAATGTCTTGGTCGTATGATAAAACCGTAGCTCCGTCCGGTCTTAATTTCGCCAAATCGCTTCTCGTCCAATCGAAAACGGGCATAAAATTATAGCAAACCAAATTTATTCCTTCGTTTCCTAAAATCTTTAGAGTTTCGATATAATTTTCTATATATTTGTCTCTGCTCGAAAGTCCTATCTTTATATCGTCATGCACATTTACGCTTTCTATTCCGTAAATTTTAAGCCCAGAATCTTCTACTTCTTTTTTTATTTTTTTTACTTTTAGAGCTTCCCAAACTTCTCCGACTTTGCTGTCGTATAAAGTCGTAATAACTCCCTTTACGCCGGGAATTTGTCTAATTTGTTTTAATGTTACAGAATCGAATTTATGTCCGAACCATCTTAAAGTCATTATCATAATTTTATTTTCTCCTTAAATAAATCAATATCAATTAAATTGCATTTCCGTTATACTATATGTTTTTTCAAACATTCCTCTACCGCTCCGATATCTTCTATCATCTCTTTAAAATAATTTTCTATTCTATGCCCCAAATTTATATTAGGATTATATAAATCTACTAAAAAAATATTTTTATTTGAAAGTATAGGATACAAATTATTTTTTACGCTTTCTTTATCTTTAAATTTTATTTTAGATATATGAGTTTGCAATTCTTTTAGCATTGGGTCGGGGTTTATATTTATTTTATTTCCGTTATCGTCTATTCCCATTAAATATCTAAGCCAAGCCGCTATGGTAATCGGAATAGCCGTTAAATTTGAAGTATCCAGATTCTTTTCTATATAAGATTTTAAAGTCTCTCCAAATCTTACGGGTATTTTTTGAGATGTGTCGCAAGCTATTCTTTGAGGCGAGTCGGGAATAAAAGGATTAGTAAATCTTTCTTCTATAACTTCTTTTATAAAATATTCAGGATTTATAATTTTCGGATTTACCGCTACTTTCATCCCTTCGTCATAACCCAATTTTTCAATCAATTTTTTTAATAGAGGATTTTTCATCTCTTCGTATATAAACTTATAATTAAACAAGCATCCGAATATCGCCAAAGCCGTATGAAGAGGATTCAAACATACCGTAACTTTCATTTTTTCTGAGTTTTGAACCGTTATTCTGTCCGTCATAAAAACCCCTGCTTTTTCAAAAGGCAATCTTCCGTTTGCAAAATTATCCTCTATAACCAAATATTCGGGAACTTCCGCATTAACGAAAAATGCAAATTCATTGTTTCCCACTTTAAAAATTTCGGCGTCCTCCAAACCTAATTCTTTTAATTTTACAGATATGGTTTTTGAAGGACGAGGAGTTATTTTGTCAATCATACTTAACGGAAACGAAACTTTACTTTCCAAATATTCAATAAATTCTTTTTCGATAAAATCTTTTTTCAACCATTCGCTGGCTATTGTTATAATCGATTCTTTAAGTTTGTCTCCGTTATTTGCACAATTGTCTATACTCAACATCGAAACGGGATAAGCGCCGTTTTTATATCTTTCAAAAAGTAATTTGGTTATCATAGCCATTATATTTGAAATATTTTTTTCGTTGTTTTGAAAATCCAAATCTCTGTCGGATAATTCTTTTATGGAATATCCTTTTTCGGTTATAGTAAAACTCGCTATTTGAAGAGAATTTGAAATAAATATTTTTCTTAACGGCTCATAATAATTAATAAAATCGGCATGCAAAATATCTGCTATACTTCCGATAATTTTTTTATCCGTATCTCCGTTATTTTTGATTAGAGTTAAAAGAGCGAGATTGTCGAAAGGTTTATAAACTTTTTTCAACATATCGTAATCGTCCGTTTTTCCTACAGAATGAGTATCTACCGCTATGATGCCTCTGTCGGTTAAATTATCATTTAATAAACTGTCCGATATTCTCGCCAAAAAACCTCTGAATATATTTCCCGCGCCAAAATGAACCCAAGTCGGATTTTTATTTGTATTGTCTCTAACTTTATTTATATCGTATTTGGGAATTTCTATATTCGCGTTTTCCCAAAAAGATTTATAATTTAGATTATTAATATTTAATTTCATTTTTCATACCTTAAAATCAATTTAATAAACCCGCCAATTTAGGTAGAAATAAACTTATAGACGGAATGAAAGTCACCAATAATAATGTAATCAATAAAACTATAAATATTGGTATCATTTTTGGAACTACTTCTTCTATTTTTCTACCCGTAAGAGAGCATCCTAAAAATAAAGCGTTTCCAACCGGAGGCGTCATTAATCCTATACATAAATTAAATACCAACATTATTCCAAAATGAACGGGATGCATTCCTATTTCTTTAACTATTGGTAAAAATATAGGCGTAAATATCAGGACAGCCGGCGTCATATCTATAAAACATCCAACTATTAACAATATGGCGTTTATTATTAATAATATTATTACGGGATTTCCCGAAACCGACAATAAGCTTCTCGCCACAAGTTCAGGTATTTGAGAGTATGATAATATCCAAGACATTATGGAAGATGATGCGACTAAAAACAAAGATACGCCCGATAGAATTATGGTATCTTCCACTATATCCATTATCTTTTTTAAATTTAAAGTTTTATAACATAAAGAAAGTATCAAACTGTATATTGCCGCAATTCCTGCTCCTTCTGTGGCGGTAAACACTCCTCTTACTATTCCTCCGATAATTATAACTATTAAAAATAAACTTGGGATGGCTTTCAATATTATAATCAATTGTTCTTTAATAGGAATTTTTTCTCTTACTACTTTGGTCTTATTTTTGGTTGACAAAACCAAACAAGTAGCCATTATTCCAAGTCCCATTAAAATTCCCGGAATATAACCGGCAAAAAACAACGCCGCTATAGAAGTTCCTCCGCTAACAAGTGAATAAACTATATAAGTATTGCTTGGAGGAATTAAAAGCCCCGTAGTGCATGAAGCTATATTAACCGCCGTGCTAAACGGCATATCGTATCCTTCTTTTTCTTCGAGAGGAGTTATTATTTTCCCAACGGCAACTTCCGCTGCAACTGCAGAACCGGACAAAGCCCCAAAAAACATATTTGCCAATACATTAATATGCCATAGAGGAGAAGGCAATTTGCCGGTAATTAGTTTTGCAAAATTTATTAATCTTAAAGCCAATCCTCCCGTATTCATTATTGAACCAGAAAGGATAAATAATGGAATAGCCAAAAGAGGAAAAGAATTTAAAGAATTTAACAAAGACTGCGAGGCAGTTAATACCGACATATCGAAAGGCAAATGTAAAAGCATTACGGTTAATGACGATAAAGCTATAGTTACCGATATTGGAACTCCTAAAAAAAGAAGAATAGCGAATACGACAATCAATGCAATTATAGATAAACTCATTTTGCCTCCTTAACGCTCAATATATTTTTAATAATGTAATAGATTTGATAAAAAATTATTATACTTCCGCTAATAGGAGTGCAACTATATACTAACCACATAGGTAATACCAAAACCGAAGATAATTGATTATGAGTTATAGAAATTAGTTTTATTCCTCCGATTATTAAAACAAATAAAGCTAAAAATAACACTATACAATCTATAAATATATTTAGAATATTTTTTATTTTTAAACTAAATTTATCTAACAATAAAGTTAAAGCTATATGTCCTTTAACTCCGAAAGTATAAGCTCCGCCCAATAAACCAAGCCAAATTAATAAAAATCTTACCAATTCTTCGGTAAAAGTTACCGGAGCGTTTAATAAATATCTTGAAAATACTTGCAATGTTACGCAAAATAATATAGCTACTACTATTACGAATAATATATAAAATAAAATTCTGTCAATTTTATGTTTTATTTTTTCTAAAATAAGCATATTAATAACTCCTATATTTTAATTATTCGTTTTCGAGATTTCTTATAAAATCGATTAATTCTTTAAATCTTGGTTCTTTATTAGCCCAATTGTTATGCATTGGAATTAAAAGATTTCTAAAAAGATTGACATCCGATTTTACTATAGTCGATTTATATTCGTTAATTGCTCTTTCTTCGCTTTTATTTTCGCTTTGCGCCCATAATTCTGCAAAAAACTCTTCCGTTTCTTTTGCCGCCGTTCTAAATATCTGTCTTTCTTCTTCGGTTAAAGAATTCCAGAAAGGAGCGCCTATCGTCAAAATATCGGATATTCTGGTATGTTCAGTCAAAGAGAAATATTTTGCAACCTCGCAATGAGCCGTTTCTACATAAGATGGCATATTATTTTCTGCGCCGTCTATTACGCCTTGCTGTAAAGATGTGTAAACTTCGCTAAAATTTAAAGTAACGGGAGTTCCGCCAAGCAATTGAACCATTTCTATGGCGGTAGGAGAATCTTGCACTCTTATTTTTAATCCTCTTAAATCTTGCGGAGTATTGATTCCTCTAGATTTTGTATATATGCTTCTCGCTCCGGCTTCTATATAAATTAAAGACACGAAACCTTTATCGAGAGTCGATTCGAATATTTCTGTCATCTTATCGCTATCCATTACTCTTTTATAATGTTCATAATCTTTATAAATATAAGGCAAATTAAGTATAGAATATATTTGGTCGAATCCTTCCAAAACGGCTGAAGTAATATGAGCAAATTGAATAACGCCAGATTTTGCCAATTCTAAAGACGCTTTTTGGTCTCCTAGTTGACTTGAAGGATATATTTGTATTTTAAATTTTCCTTCGCTTTTTTCTTCAACTATTTCTGCAAATTTTTTATAAGCGACATCTACAGGATAACCCGTTGCATGATTATGCGATAGTTTTAAAACAGACGAATCTTCTTTAGAGCCGCATCCCATAATAAATATTGCAGCAAAAATAATTAAGTAGTTTGAAAATTGTTTTTTATTCATAATATAAATCCTCGTATAAAATTTAATATATTAATATTTTAACATAAAAACACTAGTGTTCAATATGTAAATTAACCTTTAGCCTTTATTTCCGCTATAGCGCTTTGTATCTCTTCCATCTTTTCCTTCGTTAGAGGATAAAATTTCATAGCTATAATATTGCAAATCCAACCTATAATAGGAAGTAGGAATACGCATGCCATAGTTATCCAAAAAATTTGCGGAGTATATGGAGTATCGGGAGTAGGTTGAGTGGTTTTAAAACCTATCGTAGCTATCATTAAACCTACTATTGTGGTCGATAGAGAAGATATTATTTTATCCACGCAACTAAATAGAGTTCCCATAAGTCCTGGAACATATTTTCCAGACCTATAAGTTTCATAATCGGCGCAATCTGCCGTCATAGGGATAACTATATTTCCCGCGATTCCTGTAAAGCCATGTTCGAGCGTCCATAAAGTAATGAAAGCTATAGTAAAGAAACTAATATTTGTAAAACTCATACTTTGCGGATTTCCAAATAAGAATAGGAAAAATAAACATGATGAAAATATTATGCTTCCTATAGCTCCAAATAAAAGAGCTTTTCTTTGTCCTAATCTACTCGCTACAAATTTCATTCCCAAAATATTAATTATTATACTTGGTATCATGTAAATAGCCGATACCTCTCCGCTTAAAGCGTAATTACCGCAAACTATACCGTATAGCATAACCAAAACGACCGAGTTTGAACGAATAGTAGTAAATAATTTATATGTGGAAGCTCCTACAACCAACATTTGTATAGCTCTATTATTTTTCATAACTTGCCAATAATCCTTAAAAGTAATAAATTGAGGTTTTCCTAATCCAAAATATTGCGTTCTGTCTTTAGTCCATAATCCTATTATAGCCAAAACGCTTAAAACGGCTGAAGTAGTTATAGTGAATAGTAAAAATGTATTAAAAAATTCTTCGTTAAATCCGCCGTATTTTTTAATCCATATATTAGACACAACTATTTGCATACCCGCAAATAAAATCACATTATAACTTCCGTCAAATATACTAAAATAAGGTCTTTGTTGAGGGTCGTTAGTTAAACAAGTTTGAGCCGATTTTGTAACTATACATTGCAAAGTATAACCTATAATATAAATTGCATAAACTACGATAAATAATAAAAATCTCAATGATTGCGGACTTTTATATACGAATTTAAACATAATTATGCATGAAATCATCATAACGATATTTCCCGCTATTATAAAAGGTCTATTCTTCCCCAATTTTCCGTCAGTTTTATCTAAAATATAACCCGCTATAGGGTCGGTAATCGCATCCCACATACGCATTGCCGTTATTAGAGTAGATACTACAATTACTCCCAAGCCCAACATTCCAGTTGCATAATACGATATAAATCCCATGAAAAACATATATAAGTTGGTAGCAGTATTGTTAAATGCAAAAAATCCTATTTGCCAGATTTTAGCTCTGTGATATAAAGTATTTTGATTTGACATAAAATATCCTCCATTTTTTAATTGATATATGCGGAAAACAAACATTCTCCGCATATATTTTTATATTATACTTTCACACTTTTACTATCATACTTTAAGATTTATAATCAATAGGAAGCTTAGTCCATCTTTTTCTTATGAAATGAGCTGCCGCTTTAGGCTGTCTGTTTCTGGTAAATATGCCTTTTTTATTTCCATCCATTCTCATGATTCCTTCTGTGGTTTGGAAATCGGCAAAATTCCATAATTGCTCTCCTATAATAAATTTATAATCGTCAAATACTCTGAAATTCATATCGTAATATTCGCATTGATATTCTTCGCTCCACATAACCGAAGGTAGTTTATGAACTCCCGACATAGTATCCGAACCAAATTCGGTAAATATTACCGGTTTATTCATATCTTTGTATAAATCCATCTCTTCTCTGAATTTCATTTCGGCAACATCGATTTCAAATCCTCCGGTTACATACCAGCCGTAATATCTATTTAAAGTTATTACATCGCATAATTGCATACATTTGCATTTTCCCGGTATAGAAGCCATTATAGCCGCAAAAGTTTTAGGTAAATTTTGTTTGTCCAACTTTCTGGCATGATTAAATATATCTTCAAAATAAGGAACCGATTCGTCTCTTGTAGTATCAGGTTCGTTGAATAAACTCCACATTACTACGCAAGGATGATTTTTATCCCTTTGCATAAGCTCTTCTATTGCTTTTTTATGAGCTTCTTTAGTTTCGGTGTGAACTTCTTTTTGCGAGAAATAAGCCACTTTTGAAGCGCCGGGATTTAAAATCGAACCAACATCAAACATACCAACAGCCGCAACTTCGTCTATAACGACTATTCCCTCTCTGTCGGCTGCTTGCATAATCTCTTCGCTGTAAGGATAATGTGAAGTTCTAAACGAATTTGCTCCAACCCATTTTATAAGTTCAAAGTCCCTCTTTACTATCGGCGGATTATAGCCTCTGCCCGCTATTTCGCTGTCTTCATGCTTTCCGAATCCCGTAAAATAAAAAGGCTTGCCGTTAATTAAAAGTTTAGTTCCTTCTACTTTAACCGTTCTTATTCCGAAATCCAAATAATATTCGTCTATCAAATTATCTCCGTCTTTTATTAAAGCTACAAATTTATACAAATAAGCGGCTTTAGGATTCCATAATTTGGCGTTTTTTATGGTTATATTTCCGCTGCCTCCTTCGGCTTTTCCAACTTCGTTATTTTCTTTATCAAATATTGAAATAAATATTTTTCCGCCTCCTGAAGATGTTTTTACTTCATAATTTACTATACCGTCCGAACCTTTTATATCGGTTAGAATATCTATATCGTTTATATATTCTTTATTTGTTGCGGTTAATTTTACGGGTCTATTTAATCCCGCATAATTAAAGAAATCGAAAGAAGGACGAATATATTTTTCTCCCGTAGGTTTGGTTTCCGTATGTCCGCAAGGAATGGTAGTTTGATAAAGTTCGTTATTTACGCAAACGACAAGTTTATTTTTCTCTCCAAATATGCCAACTTCGTTTACGGGAACATTAAAAGGAGTAAAACCGCCTATATGAGTTGCTACTTCATGCCCGTTAATATAAACTGTAGCCTTATGAGTGGCGCATCCGAAACGAATATTAACATCCTTATCTTTCCATTCCAAAGGTAGGTAAAAATCCTTTTCATACCATACATCGCCTACATGCTCTCTAATCTTTTTGTCCGTAAAAAGGTCGTTAAAGCTCGAAGGAACGGGAATAAAATTTCCATCTTTTAATCCTTTGGAATATCCTTTACTTTTTCCTTCGTTATCAGCTTTGAATTCCCATATACCCGATAAATCCACAACTCTTCTGGTTCTGCTTTCAACGGGATATAACATAGAATTGTTCATAATAATGCCTCCATTAACATTTTATTTTATTTTTTATTATTTATTCTAATCAAAGAATAATTTTGTCAAATCTATTCCGACTTTAAGCTCTATAGCCCAGCCGTCTTTATTAAATTGTGAATATCCGATTCCATAAGAGGACATATCCCTTTTCCAAATTCCGCCGTAGAATAATCTTGGTTCGATAAAGAAAGTCCATTCTTCCACGAAAAATTGTAACCTAGGATTAAATCTTATCCAATACCAATCGTTAAATTTTGTTTGAGCGCTGGCAAATATTTTAAATTGCAATTCTGGTCTAAAAGCAAACCATTCGTTTATACGCATTTGATAGGCGATTCTAAATTCCGTCCCGTCATACCATCCTTGAGTTAGGGTATTATCCACATATTGATTTCCTCTAATAAATATATCTTGTTGAAACATAAAAGTTAAAGAATGAGACCTAAAAGCCGCAACTTGAGGAAGACTTTTATTTAAGAATATGGAAAAAGTAAAATCTCCGCTCGAAGATAAACCTAATCCAAAAGTATTTAAAAAATAAGCGTTTGCAGATAATGAAACCGAAGAAAAAGGGTCGCCCGTGTTTTTCCCGCTTCTGCTTCCTTCTTTCCATTTATTATCATAAGCGCTAGGCTTGTCAAATACGGTTTGTAATACAAAACCGAAACCAAGCCAAGGAGCTTTTTTAATAGTTTGTCTGTAAGTTAATTTTGTGTCGAAATTTTCTCCATTCCTTTTGGCTTTTGAATCTTTTCCCAAACTCGACAAATCTCCCGTAGCGTATTCCACATAAAAATTAAGAAACTTCATAGAACCGTCATAAACTCCAAAAAAATCATAAGCGGAATTTCCCGAACTCTTATCTTGTGTAAAAACTAATCCATAACTTAAAACCGTTAATAATAAAGCAAGTTTAAATTTTTTCATAAATTACTCTCCTTAAAATTTTAAATATACTAGTATTATAGTTGATTTAATTAGCCTTGTCAATAGCAAATTCTGTTTTTTTTAACTATTTTAATAAATTTTTGAAAAGTTTATAATTAATTTAATACATTTACCACATTTTTTAGAAGTTAAAAAATAAAAAATAATTTAATTTATATATTTTTTGTTGTCAAACGAATAAAATCTAATTTTGAAATTTCGCTTTCTATCTCAAGCGATTTCGTTAAAATTTTAATAACATTCTCAAAATGCGAATAATCTATATTTTCGTTTTTATGCGACTTCAAATATTTGTCCAAAACCTGATAACCGCCGATTTTATATTCCCAAACTTCTTTAGAAACATTTTTAAAATACAAACTTTTATTTATAAACAACTCTTTTTTGTTTTCGTTATAATTTATTTTTTCTATTTTCTCGTTTTTATTTTTCGCATCTTTAAATATAGGCTCTCCGACATCTTCCAGATTTATTTTATCGCTAGACAAATTTGTCAAATCATATAAATGCAGATTATAAAGTTTTATTCCCAATTTCCCGAATTTTAAAAAATCTTCTTTTTTATCAACAAATGGAATTTTTGGAAAATCAATCTTCAAAAAATCAAAATATTTTTTTCTGTATTCTCTATGAAACAAAATAGCGTAAATATATCCAAGAATTTCTTCGGGTTTTACATTTCCGTATTTTTCGTTTATAAATTTTCTGAATTTCGGCGTAAAATTTTCTATTCTTTCGACATCTTCAAAATGTTTAATATCCTCGAACATGCCGCCAATCTCTTCGTTTTCTTCTCTCAATATTTTTCGCACATTCGCCGTATCGTAAATATAAAGCGGGAAAATATAACTTCCAGAACCTACCAAATGCAAATCGATTAATGCATCTGAAATAAAAATATTCGATATATCTTGCAATTTAGTTCCTCTATCGCATACTAACCCGATATTTCTATTTTCTGAATAACAAGGGGCTTTTCCGTCTGGACGCCTTCGGCGAACCCCTTGTGTGCTTTTCTCTGAATTGTTAACACAATGGGCTTCAGCTCCTTGTGTCTTACTTCTATTGGCATGCAAGGGGCTGAAGCCCATTGTTATTTCATCCTGCACAAAATGTTCAAATATATCTTTTACGCAACGCCAAACTAATTTATCTTCATAAAAAATATATCTTGTATCAAAGGGACGATAAGCTATTTTTTGAATATATTTATTTAAATCTTTTTCTTCTTGTATATTTTTCCAACCTTTCAAAATATCCCAACCAACTTTTTTTGGCACATTAAATTTTTTATGCAATTCGTCAGAGTTAGGAGAAGAATTTTTAAAGTCTTTAAATTTTTGCAATAATTTTTCTTTATCCAAATCTATTACAAAATCATCGTGCGCGGTAGTAATTCCAACTCCAGAAATTCTAAACATATCCTTTACGCTTATTCCTTTATCGTATTCTATTTTTTTGTTTTTATCTTGCAAAACGAATAAGAAAAAAGGAGCTTCCGTTTTTAATTCTTTCCATTTCACGCTTTCCAAATTATTGCAAAATAAAAAATTATATTTATATTCCCGTTTCCCAAACAAATCGTAATGATAAACTTTCGCCAATTTAGAAGAGTGATTTTGACTTTTCACAAATATATTTATACTCACGCCTTGCATTATGTCGAATACATTTTCGTCTTTGCTTCCGTCTGGCGAGATTTCTTTTTTTCTGACATTTCCATGCAAATCTAAAATATATATTTTATCGAAACTCTTTAATAAACTGTATCGCATTCCCCTAAAAGTCGGATTATCCAAAAAAGAATTGTTTGAAATAAATCCGAATATTCCGCCTTCTTCTTGTTTGTTTAATTTCATTTCGGCAAATCTTATAAACTTGACATAATCGTCTAAAAGCCATTTTGGATTTTTTTCTTTTTCGATTTTCCCATTTCTCAATATAGCCAGAGGTTCTTTTTCCAAACAGTCTTTATATTCACTTCTTACTTCGTCTTCGAATATTCCTTTATTTGCAGAAGCTCCGCTGTATGGAGGATTTCCCGTTATTATAAGAATATTTTTATTTTTGGTTTCTTGAGCAAGTTCGGTTTCTTTTATCAAATCCGTGAATATTGAAAATTTTTCTTTCTCTTCTCGTATATTTATAGTTTCCAAAGTGTTGGTTAAAAATATATTGAGTCTTTCATCGTCAGATAAAACATAATTAAATTCTTCTTTCAAGGTTTGAGATAATTTTAAATGTGCGATTGTATAAGGCGCTATCATAAACTCGAAACCATAGAATTTATTTATAAGTTCTTTGGGTTTATATTTTGCTGAATTTTTATCGTAATAACTTAAAGCCTTTCTGAAAGAATCCAAAAGGAATGTTCCCGTTCCCGTTGCAAAATCTAAAAGCGTTATTGATTGCCCTAAGTTCAATGCCTCGCCGAAACCTTTATTTTTGTTAAAATCTTTCTTCAAAATTAAATCTATAGAATTGATTATAAAATCAACCACGCTTTGCGGAGTATAGTAAACTCCTCTTACTTCTCTTAATTCGGGATTATAATAAGACAAAAAAGTCTCGTAAAAATGCATATAAGGGTCTTTATTCAAGGTAAGCCCTAAATTTGTATCGGAAGATTTGTTTAATTCTTCGATTATCGACTCTATATTTATATGTTCGTTTATATTGAGTATTTCCGTTAAAAGCCAATCTAAAGTTTTTAATTTTTTATCTTCGCCTTCTTGCAAATTCTTTAAAAAATTGCTCATAGCCCTAATAAGCGGAAAAGATTTTGGTATAAATTTAGTCAAATTATATAAATCTATTTTCTCGCCTTTAGCGTTTAATCTTGCCAAAAATAAACTATAGGTTAAAGTTTGAGCGAAATTATCGCAGAAATCGGCATAATCTATTTTAGAGTAAATCGTATTCTTAAAAGTATCGTATATAACTTTTATTCTTTCGTTATCTTCCATTTCAAGAAGGCTATTTTTTAATTCTTTAGTTCTGTCTGCCAGAGCGTCCGCAAATTCTTTGGCGGTATTAATCGGGTTTGGTTTATGAGATAAAAATATTTTAAAAATTTCAAAAAGTTTGTTTTCGTTTTCCTTCATATTTAATTTTTTATAATTCTTTAATTCGCTTAATTCGCATAATCTTACTTCCGCTACTATATTTGCCTTTTTGTCTATTTTTATAAATCTTAAATAATCGGTAACTATAATATTTTCGCTCAATTCCAAATACTTTTTTATTTGCTTACTTTTAATAACCTCTTCCAAATTTTCATTAACTTTTTTGTTTTCAATATATCCAATAGGCAGGGAATCTTTTTCAAAACGGAAATCCGGCGCTCCTCTTCCTTCCTTGTCGTTGTTCGGTTCATGTATAATTTCGATTCTATTATTTCCGATATGTTTCTTAATTTCGTTTAATAACTTTTCTAAAGCCGAGCGATGGGTATGTTCTCTATCCTTAACGCTCATATTTTTTATCGAATTAAGATAATCGTTCACAATATCTAACATAATAATTCCTCTTTATTATATTTTATTATAATTGTAAATAATAAAGTATAATCGACTAATTTGCAAAAATAATAAGCGTTCGATTGCAATTAAAATATAACAAAGAGATACCAAACGGATATTAATTTAATAAACTCTTGCTACAGTTAAAACGCCTATCTCGTTAATATTTTCTATTTTTTTAATCTCGAAAGATATTTCATTTAAAGTCGCCCCTGTGGTAAAAACATCGTCTATTATAAGAATATTTATTTTTTCTTTATTATTTATTTTATTTTCAAAATTTTTATTTATTTTAAATGCGTCTTTTATAGTCGATTTTCTTAATTCTTTATCTTTTATCATACTTAAAGGATATGTTTCTTTTTTTCTTATTATAATATTTTCGATTAATTCTATATTTAAGATTCTTGAAATAGTTTTTGCTATAATTTCGCTTTGATTATAACCTCTTTCCAAAAATCTATTTTTTCCCAAAGGTACAAAAGTTATAGCGTCAAATTTTTTTATATAATCTTTATAATAAAAAGAAAGTATAGCTCCGAAATCTTTACAAATTAAATATCTATGACCGAATTTCATTTTATGAATCAAATCGACAGTTTTGTTTTTATAATAGAGCATAGATTTGCATTCGTTAAAATAAATATCTTCGTATTTGCAAGCGCAAGTTTTATCTCTATCTTCGATTAATCTTCCGCATCTTTCGCATTTTATATAATCGTCTTTATGAATATAATCTAATTTATTTATACAATCTATGCAAATATAATGCATATTTTCGCTTTCAATCATATTTTTGCAAATTATACAATGATTTGGAAAAACTATAGAGAAAATATTTTTTATAAAATTCTTTAAAAAATTTTCCGTAAAATTTTTAAAATTTTTTTTAATCATATTTATTATTTTTTATTTTTAAGATTACTTTTTTTTAAACTATTTATCGCAAGAATCAAAACATGAACCACCGACATATCAACTTCGGGTATTCTTAAAGCCTGCGATATATTATAAGGTTTGAACTGCTTTAATTTGTTTATATGGTCTATCTTAACGCTCTGTAAAGTCGAATAATCAAAATCTTCTGGTATAATCATGTTTTCATATTTTTCTATATCTTTTATTTCGTTCAAATATCTTGAAATATAGCCTTCGTATTTTATTGAAGTTTCAGCATTTTCCAAAACATTTTTATTGTAATCTTTATCGATAAATTTCAAAACGGTATTTATATTACATTCGGGACGCTTTATTATAGACGCCAATGTCATAGTTCTAAACTCTTTAGCCTCTTTTGTAAATCCCAATTCTTCCGTTTCTTTTTGAGTTAAAGTTCTTTTATTTAAAAAATCTACCAATATTTGAGTTTTTAATTTTTTATCTTTTACTTTTTTCAATCTCTCTTCGCTTGCCAAACCTATATTGTAAGACATTTCCGTAAGCCTTTCGTCTGCATTATCCTGTCTTAAAAGCATTCTATGTTCTGCTTGAGATGTAAACATTCTATGAGGCTCTTTAGTTCCTCTCGTTGTTAAATCGTCTATCAATACTCCTATATAACAATCGCTTCTTTTTAATATAAAAGGCTCTCTATTTTGTATTTTTAATGCGGCGTTTATTCCCGCAACTAAACCTTGACATGCTGCCTCTTCGTATCCGCTCGTTCCGTTTATCTGACCAGCTAAAAATAAACCTTCTATTTTTTTTGTTTCCAAAGTAGGCTTTAATTCTATGGGGTTAATATAATCGTATTCTATAGCGTAAGCGGGTTTTAATATTTTTACATTTTCAAGCCCTTTTAAACTTCTTATCATTTTAATTTGAATTTCTTCGGGCAAACTTGAAGAAAAACCGTTTATATAAACTTCATTCGTTCTATGGCTTTCTCTCTCCAAAAATAATTGATGTCTTTCTTTATCTGCAAATCTAACGACTTTATCCTCGATACTCGGGCAATATCTCGGACCTATTCCTTTAATTACTCCGCTATACATAGGCGATAGATGAATATTATCCATAATAAGTTTATGTATATTTTTATCTGTATAGGTTATATGGCAAGGCGTCTGCTCTATATCGATGCTTTCCGTTAAAAAAGAAAAAGGAACTATTTCGTTATCTCCGTTTTGAATATCCAAAATATCCAAATCTATAGAATACAAATCTACTCTTGCAGGAGTTCCCGTTTTTAATCTCCCGACTTCGAATCCTAAACTTCTTAAATTATCCGACAAACCGATTGATGGAAGCTCTCCGATTCTTCCCGCCGGTTTTTGATACTCGCCTATATGTATAAGTCCGTTTAGAAATGTTCCCGTAGTGAGTATAATAGCTTCGCTCGTATATTCTATTCCTCTTTCCGTTTTTAATCCTTTTACGATATTATTTTCAACGATTAAAGATTGAACTATATCTTGATGCAAAGTTAAATTATTTTGAGAATATAAACTTTTTGTAGCTTCGTCTTTATACGCGTATTTATCCGATTGAGCCCTTGGCGCCCAAACTGCTTTTCCTTTGCTTCTATTTAGCATTCTAAATTGCATCATAGTTTTGTCGGCTAAAACGCCCATCTCTCCACCCAAAGCGTCAATCTCTTTTGCAATAGTTCCTTTCGCCACTCCGCCGATAGAAGGATTGCAAGACATTTGCCCTATGGTATCAAGGTTAATCGATATAAGTAAAGTTTTCATTTTGAGTCTTGCAGCCGATAAAGAAGCTTCTATTCCCGCATGTCCCGCACCGACTACTATAATATCGTATTTATTATTCATAATTTTGCCGTTAATAATATTTATAATGATTCCAAAATATTTTAATTAATGATATATTAAAAATTTCTTATTGTCAAAAATTAATCTCTTATTTTTATTAAATCGAGCTCGTATAAAAACGGAATATTTTTTTTTACTTTAACTATATAGAATGCCGAAGATAGAAATATTCCCACTAGCGCCAATATAAAACTTAAATCGCTTAAGGCAAACGCTACTTTATATAAAGCAAGCGCCGAAACTGGTATATATATTCCGCCTACGAGAGAAGTGATTATAAAGAATAATATTAAAACGAAAACGGGATTTTTCATAATATCGTTTTGCAATATAAACTCCATGCCAAAATAATTTATAAACGCATTTAAATACAAATATATAATAAAAATGCAAGCTAAAATAAAAAATCCGATAGAATACATTTTTTCTCTTTTAGCCGTAAATCCCGCTATGAATAAAACGAGCAATATAATTGAAAATATATAATTGTTTATTATAATTGTGGTTCCTATTATAAAAAGTTCGCAAAATATTAACAAAAGCATAGGTATAAATTGTTTTTTTACCGAACTGAAACCGAAAAAAGTATATATTACTATTTTTGATTTAATATTTCTATATTCGCGATATATATGCCTGAAATAACTTATAAATATTAACGCTATAGAAATTAAAAATAATGTCGGGAATAGAGTAGCTATTATTATAACCGAAGATTTTGGATTTAAACTTTCATCTTCCAAATTTAAAAATTTCGACTGAAAAGAATCGTCTTTAATATTTATATACGCGAACTCTTCGTAAGATATATTCGTATTTCCCGTAGAGCCGACATACAATATGTGCATAAGAACGATTCCGTTTCCAGGTTTAAATAAATTAATCTTTGACGTAGCGATGCCGTTCTCGTCAGTGGGAATTACGAAAACATTTGTATAATTTTTATTTTCTTGTTCTTCTGGCATTTCTAATTGATTTATATTATTAGTATCTTCCGTTTCAAATTGGAATATATCGGGATTCAAAGATATAAATCTAACGAGTCTATTAACCAGCGGAAATCCTCTTCTTTCTATCATTATCGACACTTCGTTTATTTCGTTAGTGTCTGCGATATTAAAATTATTTTCTTTATTATAAGTAAAAATATATTCGGGAGATTTATTCGAAGATTCTTGCGAGTATAAAAAAGACGCGAAAATTTGCATTATCGTTATTAACAAGTATTTTTTCATTTAAATAAAAACCAAATTTAAAACTAAAATTAAAACTAAAAACTAATTTAAAAAAGAACATTCAGTTAACAAAACTTGAATGTTCTTAAAATATAAATTTTTATAGCAAAAATTATTTTTTTATAAGAGCGACTATCTCTTCGTTTTTAACGATTAAATATTCTATATCATTCTCTTTAATTTGAATGCCCGCATATTTATCGTATATAACTATGTCGCCTTTTTTAACTTTAATATCTTCGCTCTCTCCAATTTCCACAACTTCGGCTTTTTGAGTTTTTTCGGTAGCCGTTTCGGGGATATATATTCCGCTTGAAGTTTTAGCCTCTTGTTCCAATACTTTTAATAGAACTCTATCTGCTAATGGTTTAATAGATGACATTTCTATAACTCCTTTTTTAAAAATCTAAAAAATCTAATTAATTTTTAATATATTGTATAATAGAAATATTTAAAAGTCAACTAAAATAAAGAAGATATTTTATAGTTTTAATTATTTATAAACGATATGAATTAATCTATAAATTGACAAATATATTTATTTAAGTATAATTTTTTAACTAGTTTAAACTAGAATAAAACGGAAAATAAAATTATGTCCAAAAAGAATAAAAAGGCTAAAAATAATAATGTATCTTCTGGAGAAATCGTTAAAAACAAAAAGGCTCTATTTAATTACGAGCTTATAGAAAAATACGAGGCTGGAATAGTTTTGCTTGGAACGGAAGTTAAATCTTTAAGAGAACGTTCGGTTAACATGTCTGACAGTTACGCGTCTTTTAAGAAAGGAGAACTTTTTATAGTAAATATGCATATATCTCCGTATCATTTCGGAAATAGAAATAATCATGAGCCTTTGCGCGAGAGAAAACTTTTAATGAAAAAAAGAGAAATAAAAAGATTGCTTGGAAAAGTTAAAGAACAAGGACTTACTTTAATTCCTATAAGTTTGTATTTTAGCAAGGGAAAAGTAAAAGTCGAGATTGCGCTTGCAAAAGGAAAAAAATTGCATGATAAGAGGGAAACTTTAAAAAGAAAAACTTTAAATAGAGAAATGGAAAGATATATAAACAAAAATTATATAAATAAAAATTCTATCGGATAATAAATGTTTGGAAATAAAAATATAACGACTAAAGAACTTTTAAAATCGGTTCGTCAAATCGAAATAAAAACCTCGAGAATAGTAAATTCGTATTTTTCGGGGCAATATCATTCGGCTTTTAAGGGACATGGAATAGAGTTTGACGAGGTTAGAAAATATGCTATAGGCGACGATGTTCGGGCTATGGATTGGAAGGTTAGCGCAAGATACAACGAGCCTTTTATAAAAAGATTCAGAGAAGAAAGAGAATTAAATGTTATAATATTAGCGGATTTTTCGGCTTCCACGAATTTCGGATTTACAAAAACGAAACATAATCTAATAATCGAGGTAGCCGCTTTGCTTTCGTTTTCGGCTTTAAAAAATAACGACAAAGTGGGACTTTTAATTTTTACCGATGCGGTTGAAAAATTTATTCCTCTAAATAAAGGACGAAATCATATTTTAAGAATAATAAGAGAACTTATAGAATTCGAACCTAAAAATATAAAAACGAATATAGCTAACACTTTGGAATATTTTAATAGAATTCAATCGAGAGAAAGCATAACTTTTTTGATAACCGACATTTGCTCTAATCTTCCTAAAAAAGAAATCGATATAACCAAAAAAAAACATGATTTTATAGTATGCTTGGTAAACGATATGCTGGAATACGAACTGCCGAATCTTGGCGGAACTTTAGTTATGTCCGACTTGGAAAACGAGGATTATATATATTTCGATATGCATAATAAATCGATAAAAGAAAAATATTTACTAGAACAAAATAAAATTATGGAAGATAAATTAGATTTTCTTAAAAAAAATTCCATAGAAAAAATATTGCTTGACACTTCGAGCGACTATGTCAATGAAATAATGAAATTTTTTATAAAGAGAAGAAGATAATTATCTGTTTCTTATAAACTTTGCTATCGATATATAGTCTACGGGATTTAAAGCCACTCCGTTTCTTCTAACTTCAAAATGCAAATGGCTTCCGGTAGAATTTCCCGTATTGCCCATTTTCCCTATCATAGTTCCCGTGCCTACATTTGCTCCAACTCTCGTAGTTATTTTATTTAAATGTCCGTAATATGTCGTATAACCTTTGTCATGTCGAACTATCACCAAATTACCGTATCCTCCGCTATATCCTGCAAATATAACTTTTCCTTTTCTTGCAGCGTAAATCGGAGTATTTAAACTTCCCGGTATGTCGAC
>CAZUEE010000020.1:0-14741 GCA_964619175.1 uncultured Brachyspira sp.
CAATTTATTATCGTATGTAATTTATTTATCGGTTTTTGGTTTCGTAAATTTTACAATATATAATAAAAAATTATAAATAATAAATCTTATAATTGATAAATAATAAAAAAAGATATATATTATATTATTATTTTTATTAAGGAGCTTTTATGAGCGACAATATTATTAAATACAGTTCGCCCGGAAATCTTATATCTCTTACCATAGACAAATCGTATAATATAACCGATTTGAATATTGACGAAAGTATGTTAGTTAAAGAACAAAAAGAACTTTTGGAAGAGATGTTAACCTCGAGCGTAAACGAGGCGATTACTAAAATAAAAGAATTGAATCCTAATAAAGACGACAAAACAAAACTCGACATAAAAGACCTTAATAAAATTTTCGGAGACCTTGCGAAAATGTCTTCGGTTAGATTTGAAAACGGAAAACCAATTTTAAGTTTTTCTTTAGATTCCTTAAGTCCGGATATTATGTCGAAAGTAAGTAGTATGATGGACGAATTGGATAAAAATAAAGATAAAGAGAATTAATTTTGAATATAATTCCTTCGTTAGACAAACTCTCTCAAATCATAGCGAGACTGCCGGGAATAGGCGGAAGAACGGCTACGAGACTCGCCTTATATTTATTTGAAAGCGACAAAGAATATTTAGATGAATTTTCAAAAGCTTTGTCGTCTTTGCATGAAAATATAAAACTTTGCAAAAAATGTTATTCTTTAAGCGAAAACGATATCTGCCCAATATGTTTAAGCGAGAAAAGAGATAAAAATAAAATATGCATTGTGGAATCTTATCCCGATATGCTTGCGATAGAAAAAACGGAAGAATATAACGGAATCTATCATGTTTTGGGAGGATTGATAGAACCTCTTAAAGGAATAGGAATTAGTGATATAAGAATAAAAGAACTTGTGGAAAGAATAAACGATAATATAGACGAAATAATTATAGCTTTCAGCGCCTCTTTGGAGGCTGACACTACGGCGTCTTATATATATAAAACTTTAAGAAACAATGATTATCATAATTTCAAAGGAAAAATCACAAGAATAACTTACGGCATCTCTCTTTCAAGCGATATAGAAAATGCAGATTCAAGGTCTCTGGCAAGAAGCATATTGGACAGAACCGATATGAATTAATTTCGTTATCAATATTTTTTAATTATTTTTTATATTAATATTTTCTGTTTTATTTATTTATAATATTATTAACCGCTTCTCTAAAATTAGTAAAAGTCGCGCTGTTTATATAATATCTATTATTATCGTTTGTCAGATACACTTCGTAGTTATCTTTATCTTTATTTAAAACTTCGTATAAAATCGTATCGGAATCGGAAAAAATTTCCACTTTATATAAAACCGAATTTTTATCGAAATCTTCTTTTATTACTCCATCGGCTTTTAAGTTAGCTATCGTATATATCGGGCTATATAAATCGTTCAAGCTTATGGTAGAATTATTATTCCAAACTTTAATCCAATTAGTCGCCTCTTCTTTAGATTTTTCCAAAATATAATCTTTATCGTTATAAGAAATTGTAATTTTATTTATAGAATCGTTTCGCAAAGATGAGATAGTTTTGTTTATAATATCATCTTCGCTTTTATCGAATATGTCTTTCGGATTCGAAGATAAATTTCCGAGCAAATATATATTTTTATCTTTATCGATTTGAGAATATATATTATCTCCGATAGAGGATTTCATTCCGAATTTTATATTTCTAACTTCTTTCGATGCGCCGTTTATAGCTATTACATTTAACGTCTCTTCGTCCGTAAGTTTATATTTTTCCCTATCTTCCTGCTCCACATTTCCTCTCGAAATTATCTCCACAGGTTGAATTAAACTAAGAGCATTTGTCATACTTGCAACCAATTCTAAATCCGCTTTGTATTTATCGTTTAGAGTCCATTTTCCATCTTCCAATTTTATTGACAAAGTTTCGTTAGTTCCTCTACTTATTTTTATTTCGCTTATACCCGAATCAATAGCTTTTAAAGTTGGTAGAGAATATCCTCTGTTTTTTAAGAATACGGTTAATATTAAAATTATCGATAGAACCACTATCATAGACGAAAGAATCGCGTATTTTTTGATTATTTTTTCTTTTATTACTTTTTCATTTATATTGGACATTAAACAATATCTCCTATCATTAAAATATCTATTATTAAAATGTTAAAACTAATATACTATAAATAATAAAAATTGTAAATAGTATATAAAATAATTAATTTTACGATAAATAATAAGAATTGTTTATTTTAATAGAATTGTTAAATTATAAATATTATTAAAAAGCGGATTCAAAAATGAGTTTAAATACTATAATAATAGTAGTTATATTTTCCATAATAATATTATTTCCTTCGTTAAAAAAAATATTCAAAAATATAAAAATAGAGGGTTCGAATAACATTCATATCGCATGTTTATATGGAGACATAAAAAAAATTAGAGAATTTTTAAATTCGGGAATAAATATAAATTCAAAAGATTTTGGAAACAGAACTCCTTTAATGTATGCCGCCGAAGATGGAGCAACCGAAGTGATAGATTATCTATTAAAAAACGGAGCGAATATAAACGATATAGACATTAGAGGAGAAAGCGCTTTAATAATAGCTTTAAAAAATCATAATATAAACGCCGCTAAATTTCTTATAGAAAAAGGAGCGGATTTATCGATAGTAAACGAAGACGACAAAAACGCTCTTGATATAGCGAAAGATATCGACTCTAAAGAAATTATAGAATTGATTAATAAAATTTAATTAATTGCTATTGTTATGGCTTCTCGTTATATTCGTAGAACCGCACATAGGACAATTTGAAACGGAATCTTCTATAATATCATCTATCTGACTCAAATCGTCATATTCCGATATATTAATTTCCTTTTCGTCCACAGCCCAAAAATTAAAACAGTCCTTACAATAAAAATGAATTAAATATTCTCTGTAATTTGGATAATTTCCTTCAATTTTTCTGTATCCGTCTATTATATTTCGTTCCATTAATAACTCCTAAAATTGTTTTTAATTACTTTTTATTTTTAATTCCTTCAATAATTTAATATTTTTTTATAAAAAGTCAATAAAAAAATTAATAAATTTTTATAATTTTCTTAAATACTATAACAGATAAAAACTAAATTGATAAAATATAATTATTTGCTTTATTATACTAAAAATTATATAATCAAACAAATTCATAACTAAATTAAGGGGCTTTTATTTATGAAAATATTTGTTTTAATTATTTTAATATGCATGTATATAAATTTAAATTGCGAAACTACGGTAGATTTTAGATTATTTACAAGTTCTTATGCTTATAACGGAGAAAATACTCATTGGGAATCCACAAGAACAACTTTAACTTATTTCGAAAATTTTCTCGAAGGCGATTTCGATATAAAATTTAAAGAATTGTTTAGTTTAAGAGTCGGTGCTTCGATATTTTTTCCTTTCACTTTTGAACTTCCTAAAGGAGTAAGGATTTTTCCTATAGTGACGATGCAAGTTTCAAATGAGTATGTGGCTTTTAGAATCGGAACTATTACGGGAGGGCATAATCTGCCCGCTCCGATAAGAGACCCTTTGATTGATATAACTCCCGTAGTAAGGTCTACTCCCGACAACACTTTAATAGCGAAAGGACCTGAAGGCTATAAATATAACGAACCTTTTACTCATGGATATTATGAATACGGAATTTCACTCCAATGGTTTAAAGACGGAGGAAGCGGCGAAGCTTATATGAATTGGCAAATACAACATAACGCTCAGCACAGAGAAAGATTCGATGTGGGAATTATTCATGCTTTAGATTTTATAGATATATGGACGCCTTATATAGCGTTTCATTATTGGCATAACGGAGGACATGAATATCCGCTCGTATTAGGAACGCCAGCAATCACGGAAAATTATGTCGGAACTCTAGGAATTAACAGCTATTATGTGTCGATACTTTATATGGCTTCGTTCAATATTCCCGACAGAGACAATAATATAACGAAATTCGGACATGGATTATTTTTGAGAGGAACTATCCCCGTCCTTAATTGGTTTGAAATAGAACCGATAGCTTTTATTTCGGGATATTATATAGACGAAAACCATCAATTTATAAGCGTGGAAGGAGACCCTTTTTATAGAGTTCCGTTTTATTTCGGGCTAAACATTAAAAAAGAATTCAAATTTGAAAATGGAATATCTTTAACTTTAGCTTTAGTCAACGGCTTATTTTTAACAGAAGAAACTAAAGTGGGCGGAAGATACGACCAAGAACTTAAATTTGATTTTACTTATATCGTCCCTGTAAAAAATCATTCGCAAGGTAAAAATATTAGTATTTGATATAGTTTATTTTTTAATATTTTTTATATATTTTATTAAATACGCAGACTGATATTAATGAATCTCTCCCCAACTATTTCCTTTATGAATATCGACTACTATAGGGACATTTGTTTTAATCGAATGCTCCATTATATCTTTCATAACTTTCATAGCCTTGTCAGATTCTTTTTCGGAAACTTCCACAACCAATTCGTCATGAACTTGCATAACTATTTTAGCGGTTTTGAAATGGTTTTTAAATTCTCTATGAATTCCAATCATAGCGACTTTAATCATATCCGCAGCGCTTCCCTGAATCAAAGTATTCAAAGCGATTCTCTCCGCTTCGTTTCTTATCATAGCGTTTGAAGAATTAATGGTTTTCGATAAATCTCTGATTCTTCCCATCATAGTTCTAACATAACCTTTATTTTTCACTTCTTTGACAACTTCCTCGCAAAAAGGTTTAACTCTCGAGTAAGTTTCAAAATATCCTTTTATAAAATCTTCCGCTTCGCTTCTTTTTATACCCAATTCTTTCGAAAGTCCAAACGCGGTTTTTCCGTATATTATCGAAAAATTGATTATCTTCGCTATATTTCTCATCGAAGGAGTGACATGTTCTCTGCTCACGGAATATATTTTCATCGCAGTTTTTCTATGAATGTCGTCGTTATTTTTAAATGCCTCTATTAATACCGTATCCTTGCTAAAATGCGCCAATAATCTCAATTCTATTTGAGAATAATCGGCGGCTATAAGCAAATTTCCCTTTTCGGCTATAAAAGTATTTCTTATATCTCTGCCTTCGTCTCCTCGAACGGGTATATTTTGTAAATTAGGTTCAGAAGAAGATAATCGTCCGGTTGCCGTTACAGTTTGATTGAAAGATGCATGTATTCTATTAGTCGTTTTATTAACCAATGTCGGAAAAACATCGAGATAGGTATTTTTTAATTTTGCATATTTTCTATAAGTCATCATATCTTGAGCTATTTTATATTTTTTAGACAATTCACTTAAAACTTCTTCATCCGTTGAAAATCCCGTTTTCGTTTTTTTTGTAGGCGGAAGTCCCAATTTGCTAAAAAGTATATATTCGAGTTGTTTCGGCGATTGTAAATTAAATTCTTCTTTTGCCTCTTTAAAAATATTTTTTTGAATTTTATCCAAAAGCAAACCGTATTCTTCCGATAGTTTTTTCATTTTATCCGAACTTATATAAACTCCGTCAAATTCCATATCGGCAAGAACCGTTATCAAAGGCATTTCTATATTAAAAAATAAATCTTTAAGTTCCATACTTTCTATAAGAGGAGCAAAACATTCGTAAAGTCTAAAAGTTATATCGGCATCCTCGCAGGCATATTCTACCACTTCTTTTAAATCAACATCGAGCAAAGTTTTTTTAGCGCCGTCAGTTATATCTCCGTATTTTATTGTATTATACGATAAATAAGCCATAGCCAAATCGTCCATATTGTATCGGCTTCTCGTGGGATTTATAAGATACGCAGCTACCATAGTGTCGAAATACATATTTCCAAAACTTTTATCGATAGCCCGCATCATTTTATATTCGTATTTTAAATTATGTCCTATTATTTTTATATCTTCTTTCGCCAAAGTATCGAATACTAATTTTAAGCAAGAATCTATATTTATTTTAGTTCTTCCGCTGATATCGAGATAGAAAGCCTCTTTTGATTTAATTGCAAATGAAATTCCGATTATTTTATCTTTAAAAGTGTTAAGTCCCGTAGTTTCAAAATCCACGCATACCAATTTTTTATTATTTATATCGTTTATAAGATTTTTTAATTCCGTTTCGTTTTCTATCAAATAATAATTCGCTTTGCTTTCTTTAGCGCTCGTTATTTTTAAGCTCGTTGTCGTTTTGTTTTTTATTTCGTTATTTTTTACTTCGCTCGATAGTTTTACTTTGTCTTTTTTGTCGGTTTGAGAATTTAAAATATAAGAATTGATTTTTTCTCTAATTTGTTTTAGTTCTAAATCGTCAAGTATTTTATTAACTTTTTCAATGTCTATTTTGTTATTTTCGATTTCTTTATAATCTAAATTTAATTCTTTTATATTTTTTTTTATGGTTGCAAGTTTATAACTCATATAGGCATTATCTTTATCGTTAATCAATTTTTCTTGCAATTTGCCTTGAATTAAATCTATATTATCGTAAACGCCGTTTAAAGTTTTGTATTCTTCCAAAAGTTTAACCGCGGTTTTCTCTCCGATTCCCTTTACGCCGGGGATATTGTCGGAAGCATCTCCCATTAATGCAAGCAAATCTATTATTTGATTCGGATAAACCCCTCTTTTTTCTTTAACCGTTTCGGCGTCATATTCTATTAATTCGTTGTCTTTATTGCTTGCTACGACATTAACATCTTTGCCGACAAGTTGAAGTATGTCTTTATCGGGAGAATAAATTATAGTTTTTATATTTTCTTTTTTATTTATTTCGGAAATATGTCCTATAATATCGTCCGCCTCGTAATTATCCACGACTATTTTCGATATCCCAAGAGCGTCTATAAGTTCGTAAAGAATTGGAATTTGACTCCTTAAATCATCCGGCATACTTTCTCTATTTTCTTTATATTCTTTATATATTTCGCTTCTAAAAGTTTTTCTCGAGCTGTCCAAAGCGATTGCCGTATATTTTGAAGGATAAGTATTTATCAAAGAAAAATATGTTCTCAAAAAACCGTTTATAGAAGAAACATTTTGCCCTTTTGAGTTTAAAAGCGGTCTTTTCAAAAAAATAAAATGATATCTGTAAAGGATACCGAAAGCGTCAATAATAAGAAATCTTTTTTTCATAACTTTCATTATACTATAAAATATTTGGTAAGTAAAGAACGGCTTTAATTTTGCATCTTTATCGTTATACAATGTTAATTTTTATTAAATTAAAGTTTATATAAAACGATAATAATAAATAACGGTTTATTTAATTAAAAAATAATATATAATTATAATTTGAAATTTAAAAGGTTTTTTATTATGGAAAATATTTATATATACATAGCGGTTTCGGTTTTTTTACTCGTGGCTTCTTTGATAATTTTGAGAAATATTTTTTATAAAGACGGAAAAAAATCTGGCGACATAAAAAAAACTATAGAGGAACTTTCTAAAAGAATAGAAGAAAACCCCGAAGATTATGGCTCGATTTACGAACTTGCAAAATGCGAGGAAGAAATAGGTGAAATGGAATCGGCGTTAGAAAAATACGAGCTGCTTGCAAATAACGGAATATTGGAAAAAAAGAACGAGCTTAATATATGCAAAAAACTCGAAAGCAGATTTATCGAACTTGGCAAAAAAGAAGAGGCTTTTAAATACGCTGTAAAAATCATAAAACTCGAACCTACTAATAATTTTTATAATATTAAAGTTGCGAGTATTTTAGCAAGAGAAGGAAGTTTCAAATTATCGCATCATTACTTTAATAAGGCTATAATTTCTAAAGGCGAGTTTATGATTGACGATTTGAAATGCGCCGTGTTCGTTTCGTATAAAATGAAAGATTATAAAAAATGTATCGCGTTTGCAGAAGAGTTGAGAAAAAGACTAATAAAAGAAGCGAGCGTAAATAAATTAAGCGACAATAAAAAAGATATTCATAATTTGGAAAACGATTTAATATCGCTTTATATATTATCAGAAGAATTGAATATAGCGAAATATTTTATAGAAGGTATTTTGTCGAATAAGCCCATCGATAAAAATAAAGAATTCGATATGAATAAATTTTATCTGTTTATAATATATAAACTTGAAGAATCGGATAAATTCAAAAATCTTTATAATAATTTGCTTACTTTATACAAAATAAACGAAAACAATAAAAATTACGCTTCTTTAATATTAGATTATGCTTTCTATTCTTATTTTTTGGGAGATGTGGAATTGTCTAAAAGTTATTTTGAAACGGTTAAATCGTTTAATATACCAGAACTAAATATATATTATTTGGACGAAGCGTTGACATATTTAAACGAAGTAATTAAGGCGACTTCACAATTAAACAAACTAAAAGAAGAAAACAAATTAGGCGACGAAAAATATAAAAACGATAATTACGAAAATTATATCGGAAAAACAAATATGGAAAATTGGGAAAAAGCGGTAAATTTATGGGAAGCCTCTTTTGTAAATCCGATTTATATTCTCTCTTTAATAGAAGTTCAAAAAACTATGGATATAGACAATATCTTGGAAAGTTTAAAAATAAAAGACAAGTCGAAAATCGAAAGCAATATAACCGTAGCGTATAAAGTGGATAAAATATTCGCTCTCGACATGATAGCTTTTAAAAAATTATGCCAAAATATAATGCGTTCCAAATTTGCAAATTATGTGATTGTGCAAGAATATACGGACAACACTCATCCGGCAAACAATAACGAAGAAATTAATTATTTAACTTATAACATTAAAGGAAGCAAAAAAGACCTTACATTGGTTTCTTTTAAGAGATGGCAAAAATCGGAAATCGGGGAATTAATCATAAGAGATTTTTTAATGATGGTAAGCGAATCTGGAGCAAAAACCGGAATATTGATTGCGCCCGTAGAATTGAGCAATAGTGCAAAAAGTTATGTTTCGCATAACGATAAAATAAGAGTTTATAGCAGAAGTCAATTCAACGGTCTTCTTAAAGACGAAAAACTTTGATAATATATTTTTCTATAATAATTTATTTACAATAAAAATAAATTCCGAAAATGAAATATAAGAAATTTGTTATTGAGGAATTTATTTTATGCAAAATTATAAAAAAATATTTATACTTTTTATTTTTACGATAATTTTACTAAACGGCGAGATTCTAAACGCAAATTTAAACGACATATTAAACGTTAAAAAAAATTATAAAATTTATTCGGTAGACAATAGTAAAGAAAAAACTTTTAATGCCGTTCGATATATAAACAATAATTATTCAAAAGAAAAAATAAAAGCGAAAAATATTTATTCTACTTCAAAAATAGATTTATATTTGGAAAACAATTTAAAAGTAGATTATAAAGAATTAAAAAATATTCTGCTTGAAACTATGAGAGTTTACGATATGGAAGAATATTTATTCGGAAAATTAGAAGGCAAACTGATTCTTTTAATAATGGATATTAATGGAGGCTTCACGGGAGACAAACCTTATATGCAAGGCTATTCGATTTTAGATGGAATAGTAAACGAAGAAAAAAACATTATATTTTTAGATTATATAAACGGTTGGGAAAATATTGAATCGGTAATAAATACCATAGCTCATGAACTTCAACATGTCATACATTACAGCAAAATAAGAGGAAATAATAAATCTTTCGATATTTGGGTAGACGAGGCTTTGTCGGAAACCGCCGTTATTTCTTATAGAGGCGCTTTGCCGAAAAATAGATTAAATTATTATAATAACGATTCGATGTATTTGATAACCAAAGGAGATTATTTTATAAATTGGAGCGGAGGTTATACAGTTCATAAATATGCAACGGTTTCTCTTTTTATGTATTGGCTTGGCATTCATTCAAAAAACGGTTTTGAGATTTACAAAGATATTGCAAACGCACCGAAAGAATATAGAGGAACTTATAAGGCGATTTTGTATGCGGCTAATAAAAATATAAAAGAGTTTAAAGATTGGAGCGAACTTTACGCCACTTGGTTAAAGGCAAATTACAACAACGACATCATAGGATTATACGGTTATAAAGGATTAATAAAAACCGAGCCTAAAATTATAACTACATCCTATAATTTTTTTATGCCTCCGGGTTCCGCAGTTTATGTGCAAGGCGATTTTATATCGGACGATAAACTTTTAAGATATGTCGAACTTGGAAACGATGTTTATATAGTTTATAATCCCGATATCGATGCAAAAGGCAAAGATAGATATTTAATCGTTAATTCTTATTATTGATAATATTAAAAGTTGAATATATAATTGTTTTAATTTATTAGCATATTATTATATTAATGTAAAATTATAAAATGAAAGAAATTAAATCTTATATAATAACTCAAAACAAAGAATATTTTTCTAAAAATTCCGAGCATATAAAATTAAAAAATTCAAATATAAAAAAAATAATTAAAAACGGAGGTTTTATAAACGCGTTTTTATACGAAGAAGAAAAAAATAAACTTTATGGATATTACGAAATAGATTTAAATAATTCAAAAAATAAAAAAATTAAAGATGATTTTTCATTGGTAAAAATAAAAACGACTGACGATTATAAAAGAAGAAGAGGAATTTATTACAAATCGGATAAAAAATGCAAAGATTTTTCTTTATACGAAATTGACGATAAAACTTTTTTGAAATTAAAAAACGGACTTACTTTATTAAACGAAAATATATCTCAAACTTTTTTTTCATGTTCTATAGAAAAAGATTTAAATAATAATGATATATTTAAATATAAGGCGATAGAAACATATCCGTCTCTCTATATAGCAGAGTATCAAAAAAAATTCGATTATCAGGCTTACAAAAGCATTTATAAAGAATATTCAAGATTATTAAAAACTTCAAATAGCGAAAACGATAATTCAAATAAATATATCGAAATTGGAAGCTATTTAATGAATATGCTTATTCCAGAAAAAGAATTCAGAAAACATTTATTAAACGGTTTTAGGATAGTTTATTTGCATCTTGACGAAAATACTTACGATATTCCTTGGGAAATACTAGCCTATGATAAAAAGTTTGTTTCGGAAAATATAATATTTTCTTATACAAACGCAGTTAATATTTTGCATAATAACGCTAAAAATAAAAATAATAACAAAATGGCGATAGTTTCGATTCCAGATATTAATATAAAGAACGACAAAAAAGAAATTGAAATAATTAATTCTTTCAAATTAAATAAAGATATAAATATAGATTTGTATAGAAAAGAGCATAATTATTTTGATTTTATTAAAGTTTTGGAGAATTACGATATCGTTCATATAATAACTCATGGATATTCAAACGGAATAAAATTAAACGAAGATTATATAATAAATTCCGTGAGCGCTTTGGAAAATCCTCCCTCTTTGGTTTTTATTAACGCATGCAATATGGAAGAAAATAATAACAAATTGATTCAATCTTTGCTTTCATCCGGCGTAAATACCGTAATATCCGCAACGGGAAGTTTGGCGGATGGAATATATGTCGATTTTATTAAAAGTTTTTATTCCAATTTGTTTCATAAATATACAAGAATAAATACGGCGCAAGCTTATTATTTGTCGTATTTGGAAATTAAAGAATTTTATAACGGTTTTATGCGCTATAGATTTAACGGAGTTCCAGCCTATGTATAATAATTTAAAAAAAAATAATATATTAAAAATGTATTTGCCAATAATATTTTTTATTTTGTCATGTTCTACAAGCGACACAACCATCATTAACGATATGCAAAATACTATTACGATATCAACGGAATATAAATCAGAATCATATAATTTAAGAATACAATATATTATTTTACATTATACGGCGTTGAACGACGAACTTTCACTTAAAGTATTGACTTCGCATGGAGTTTCGTCTCATTATTTAATCACGACAAAAGAGGAAGACCCAATATATAGACTCGTAGACGAAAGCAATAGAGCTTGGCATGCGGGAGTAACTATGTTCGATAATAGAGGAAGCATAAACGACAGCTCGATAGGAATAGAAATCGCTAATTTAGGTTTTAAAAGAAAAATTACAAACACGAAAGCTCAAATAAGAAGAATGACTAAAAAACAATTAGAAAATAGATATTTTATTTCCTATGACGAATATATAGATTTTGAAGAGAGTCAAATTAAAAAAGTGGCGTATTTGCTTAAAAATCTCATAGCCAAATATAATATAAAACCGTATAATATATTGGGGCATTCGGATGTCGCTCCGCAGAGAAAAATAGACCCGGGACCTAAATTCCCTTGGAAGAGATTATATGACGAATATAATTTGGGTTTTTGGTATGACGAGGAAGATTATACGAATTTTTTGAACGATAAAAAATATAGAAGAGCGAAAATAAAAGATATTAAGGAAGAGTTTATAAAATACGGCTATACAAGCATGCCAACAAACAATAAATGGGATTTCGAATCTAGAAAGGTTCTATACGCTTTTCAATGCCATTTTAGACCATATAAAATAGACGGAAATATCGACAACGATACTTACGCCGTTATAAGGGCATTAAACGAAAAAATCAAAAAACTTCATGAAGCAGAAGAGAGAGAAAAATTAAAGAATTTCTTAACGAATACATTTTTTACGAATATTTTTATAAACAGAAATATTGTAAACGATAATTGGGAATATAGCAAAAAATGATAATAGATTTTTATGTATTTTATCGATAATTTTTAATTATTTTATACTTGATATTTATTTATTATCTAATATACTTATGATATTACTTTTAAGGAGTTTCAAAGTGAAATATTTATTATCCATATTATTAAGCTTATCTTTAACATGTTCTTTATTCGCCTTAACGACCGAAGAAGAAAATTTATTCAATGCCATAAACGAAAAGAATTCTCAAAGAGTATTTTCGTTAATGAATTCCGCAAATGTAAATATCAATGTTTTGGATACGAACGGATACACTCCGATTCATAGAGCGATTTATAATAACGATTTGAATACGGTTAATGAGTTGTTAAAGAATACGAATTTAAATATAAATTCAAAATTGGATATAAAGGTTAATATAGACGGCTGGTATTTGGGCGGAGCGAGTCCTTTGATTTTAGCTTCATATTTGGGATATACAAATATAGTTAAAACTTTACTAGATAATAACGCAAATATAAAAGCGAGAGAAGATGTGGACGGAAGTATGGCGATTCATATGGCTTCGGCAAACGGTAAGAACGATGTTATAGAAATATTACTTTCTAAAGACGAAACATTAATAAACGAAAAAGACAATAAAGGAAATACTCCGTTGCATTGGGCTGCTATGAAAGACAAACCCGAAACAATTAAATTATTGTCGGAGAAAGGAGCAGATTTGGAGGCAAAAGATGTGGACGGTTGGACTCCTCTTCATTACGCGTCCGCTTTTTCATCTCTTAGAACGGTTGAAAATCTTATAGAATTGGGAGCGGATAAAGAGAGTAAGGCAAACGATGGAAGCGTTCCTTTATCTTACGCTCAAAACGAAGACATTAAAACATATTTGGCTGGTAATGAAAATATAGAAAGAGAAGACGAAGAAAAAACTACAGCCGTAGACAATGAATTACTTGAAAAAGAAGCATCCAAACAAGACGATGTTATAATAGACACTCCAAAAGAAGACGAAGGTAGCGCTGATAGTAAAGAAAGCGAAAAAGACACTGACATTGAAAGTAAAGAATTGGATGTAAAACAACTCGAACTTTTAGTGGCGATAAAAAATAACGATGTAATAGCCATTAATAATTTACTAAAAGACGGAGTTAATCCTAATTTTCAAGACGAAGATGGTTATTCGCCTTTGCATAGAGCTATAGAAAACAATAATTTGGATTGCGTTAATGCTTTGCTTTCGTATAAAGATATAGATAAAGAAATAAAACTCCCTGAAGAAGCACAATCTTCGGATGGTTGGCATTTGGGAGGAGCTACTCCTTTACTACTCGCTTCTTATATAGGAAATCCTCAAATAGTTTCGGCGCTTGTAGACGCTAATTGCAATATAAGAGCGAAAGACGATATAGACGGAGCTATGGCTATTCATATCGCCGCAGGAAACGGTCATAATGAAGTTATAAATATATTATTAAAGAAAGACAAAACTTTAATAAACGAAACCGACAATAACGGAAAAGATACCGCTTTGCATTGGGCTATTATGAAAGATTTTCCTTCGACTGTAGAATTACTTTTAAATAATGGAGCAAACCCAAATCAAAAAAATTCTTCCGGTCAAACTCCTCTTCATTATGCGGCTTTGTATGAAAATATGGACGCAGCCGTTATTTTAGTAGAAAAATATAACGCTGATAAAGACTTAAAAGACGAAGACGGTAAGACGGCGGCGGATTTTGCCGATGAAAACGAATTTAGAGAAATAGCTTCATATTTGGGCGGTTCTACCTATGCTCGAGAAGATGAAGATAGTTCTGATTTGCCTACATACAAGAGAAAAACCGATTTATCTAAAAAGTGGTGGAAATTTAATCGTTAAATAATTAATGTAAATATAAAATTAAGGGCTTTATATAAATTATAAAGTCCTTTTTTGTATTAAAGTTTTTTAAATATTTAATATAAATAGCTTGACAAAATTTTTAAAATATATTAATATTTATCTATTATGTATTTAATACTATCAAATATCTTGTT
>CAZUEE010000020.1:14841-25590 GCA_964619175.1 uncultured Brachyspira sp.
ACCGTCAACCGTCAACCGTCAACCGTCAACCGTCAACCGTCAACTTTTGGCATTGCATTTTTAAAAATTTATTTTTTAATTTTAAAGTTTATTTCAAAACTTTTATCAATCGCAAATTATTTGAATTTTATATATTCTAAAAATTCTATTTTTTTATAAAGAGGTAAAAAATGAGCGAAGAAAAACAAAAAACCGAAAACGATTTTATAGAAATAAAAGAGTTGGAGAGCAAATATTTTTTTATACCAAGTTATCAAAGAGGATATAGATGGGGCGATAAAGAAATTGAAGAATTATTGGATGATATTAACGATTTCATGGTGGAAAAAGAGAATAAAGAAATAAAAGAAAACGATTTTTATTGTTTACAGCCAATTGTAGTAAAGAAAGTAGAAAAAGAAAACAAATCAAAATATAGAGTTATAGACGGGCAACAGAGATTAACGACAATATTTTTAATAGTTAAATATTTAAAAAATGAAGATTATTTTACAATAGAATATGAAACGAGGGAAAAATCTTTTGAATTTTTAAAAGAAATAAAAGATAAAGACGAAAATTCCATCAACAATATAGACTTTTATTATTTTTTGAATGCATATAAGCGTATAAAAAAATTCTTCGAGGAAAAGTTAAATATTGATAAAAATAATTTCTACGATACTTTGACAAATAATTGTAAAGTATTATGGTATGAGATTTCTGAAGACGAAATAGAGCAGGATGTTTTTATAAGACTTAATATTGGAAAAATACCTTTATTGGAAGAAGAAAATATTAAAGCTTTATTTTTATCAAAAACGGACGGAGTAAACGATTTACATTATAGGGCAAGATTATGGTATGAGAACGAGAAAAAACTTCGAGCGAATAACGATTATAGTTATTTGGTATTAAATAAAATAAACAGAGAACATATAGAAAAAGATGCTGATAAAAATTATATTTTAAACGATGATTTTTTAAGGATAAAAGTTTATTTACAAGCGATAACGGATAAAGCGATAAAAGGAAATAGTAAAAATGAATTGTTTAATTACTTTCATGTTTTAAAAAAGAATAATGAATTAAACGAAGAATGGGATAAATTAAGAAAATGTATGAGTTCTTTAGAAGGTTTCGCATCTGATAAAGGAGACGATATACAAAGAGATATTTTTCATTATATTGGATTTTTAATATTGAACGATATAACAAATATAAATTCCATATATAAATTATTGAATAAACATAATCAACAGAGCGACTTGTTTTCAAAAGCTCTTTTAGGAGAGATAAAAAATCATATATCTTCGCTTATAAACGGTAAAGACTTATCGACTTATATAAACGAATTAGATTTTGTGGAAGAGAAAAATAAAAAAGAAATTTTTAAAATTTTAGTTTTATTTAATATAGCTATTTTACTTAAAGATAAAAGCTCTAAAAATTATTTTGATTTTAATCTTTTTCAGTTGGAGGATTGGAGTTTGGAACATATTTACGCTCAAAATTCCAAAAGTATAAGTTCTCTACTCAAAAAAGACAATAAAGACGACAAGGATGACAAAGAAAATAAAAAAGATGATAAAAAAGAAAAAATAATAAATTGGCTAATAGAAGTTAATAAATATATTGAAGATAAAGATTTAAAAAGAAGAATAAAGGAAGCTATAGAAAAGATAGAAATAAAATCAAGTAAAAATGACTACGGTTTTAATAAAATTCTTAACGATAATAACTTACTTGATGATATAGACGAAAATTTTGAAAGCAACGATTCTATTCATGATATTGGTAATTTATGTTTATTGGATAGAGATTCCAATAGTAGTTTTGGAAACGAAATTTTTAGTATTAAAAAAGAAAAAATTGATAAATTGGTAAATACTAAAAAATTTATACCTATAGCCACCAAACAAGTATTTAATAAACATTTTTCAAAAAACAATACAAATAAAGATTTATTTACGGAAGAAGATAGAAACGACTATAGGGACGCTATCATAGAAGCTTTAAAAGATTATATCGATTAACTAAAAGGGGTATTATAAATGAAAGTAAATTTAAAAGATTTTTTAGACAAATATAATGTGGAAATACCTATGCTTCAAAGAGATTATGCGCAAGGGAGAAAATCTAAAGAAAATATAGTTAAAGATTTTTTGGAAAAAATATTCGAAGTATTAAAAGATAAAGATAAAAAATTGCATGTAGATTTTATTTACGGATATGAAGAAAATAATAAATTTATTTTAGTTGACGGACAACAGAGAATAACCACTTTATGGCTTACTCATTTTATTATATATAAGATGAACGATATATTTAACGAGGATATAAAAAATTTATTAAATAAATTCTCGTATAGCGTTAGGGAAAGTTCAAAAATATTTTGTGAAAGATTAATAAAAGAAGAGTTAGAACTTGACGGAAAACCAAAAGATATTATATTAAAAAAAGCGGGTTTGTTTGTAGATTCTACAGAAGATTTAAAAAACGACCCTACAATAAAATCAATGCTTAATATGCTTAATTTAATATATGGCGAAGCGAAAAATTTGAATCAAGACGAATTAAAAAATGCTACAGATAATTTGAATAATATTACATTTTCCATATTTAACATGGGAGAGTATGAATTGGGCGAAGAGTTATATATAAAAATGAACGCTAGAGGCAAGCTATTAAGTAAATACGAAAATGTTAAAGCATATATTCAAAAAAGTTTAAATTTTGAAGAAAATTATCAACTATTTAGTAGTATCGATAATGATTGGAGCGATTTTTTCTTTGACCCTAAAAATACGGATAATTTCGATAATAGAGGTTTAATATTCTTATATTATTCGGCTTTATTCTTTCACTTTAAAGAAATTAAAAAAATCGATGAGAAATATTTAGATAAAAAGGTATTGAATGATAATATAGATTATAAATTTTTTGATATTTTAAAAGAAAAAAGAAAATTACAAATTTTAGATAATACCATAAAAATATTAAGTAAATACGAAGAGGAAAAACAGTTAAATAAATTTGTTCAGAAATTTAATTCCGATTTATCGATAAGAGATATATGTTATTTTTTTGCATTACTATCTTTTATAGCAAAAATAAAAGATACAGATTCCTTTAATAAAAAATCTTTTAGCGATTATTATAGAGTTTGTAAACATTTTATAGAAAATCATTGGTTTGATAAAAACGAACAAGTAAAAGGATTTTTTGAATTATCAAATAATAGATTAGCTGAAGGATATAACGATATTTATAAATATCTATCGGAAGATAATAATAAAGCTCCAAACTTCCAGACAGAAATGTATAAATTGGAAAAAACAAAAGCCGAGTTAATAATTAAAAGCAGAGAAACTAAAAATTACAAAGATAATAAAGAGAATTGGGAAGAAATATTAAATAAAACGAGCGACAATAATTTTCTTGTCGGTTGGGTAGATTTTTTACTTGATTTTAGCAATAAAAAATTCGACAAATTCAAAGAATATGCTGAACTTACTATTGATATAACGGGTAAATTAAACGATAATCAATTTTTAAATTTATTTCAAAGGGCATTACTTACATTTGGAGATTACGGTTTTGAATCCACAAATTATTTTTATGGAAATAAACCGCAAATAAATATTTTCAGAGATAGACTGGCTTGGATTCGAATTTTAAGCGGTAAAGACAAAGATGGTAATATTATTAATCAATATTTTAAAAGTTTATTGGATAATTTATTAAAACAAAATGATGGAAGTTTAGAAAATAAATTAAAATCAATTATAGATAATGCGGATTTTAAAGATAAAAAATGGTTTGAATATTTGCTTATTAAAGAACCTAAATTATTTGAATTTATTAATTCAAAAGGAGAAAAATTTCAGAAATGCGGCAGAATTAAATATTTTGACAGAAGGGGCGATAAAGATATGCTATTACTTCAAACCGTTAAAGGGAAAAAAGATTCTGTAGATTTGCTTACCTATTCTTTTTATTTATATATAAAGAAAAAAGTTAAAATTCCAAGAATCAATTATAAGAAAGTACAAAACGATAAATACGGCGTTAATAGAAATAAAAATTCCTATTTTACTATAAACAATAAAGAGGTTATTTGCGACAGTATAAACGAAAAAATACAAATAGGAAAGACAAAATATGATATAAAATTGCATAAAAAAGGAACGGATATATTTAAAGGATTTGAAAAAATACTAAAAATAGTAAAATAATATAAATAAATTTGCGCTAAATATTATTTAAATTTCTTATTTTGGTTGGAAGAATTTTTGTTTTTATTTGCTCCAAGTAAAGACGCGAATATAACTCTTCCCGCTTCTTTAGGTAAAACATTATCGATTTCTATATCCACATTTTTGCCTATTAAATGTTTGGCATTATCGACAACTATCATAGTGCCATCCTCCAAATATCCGAGAGCTTGTTTATCTTTTCCTTCTCTTATCAAATCTATCTTTATAGTTTCGCCGGGCAAAACGACAACATGGAGCGAATTAGCCAAATCGTTAATATTTAATATACTCACGCTATGCAAAGAGGCGACTTTCATCAAATTAAAATCGTTTGTTATAACTTTAGCGTCCATTTTTTTTGCAAGTTCTATAAGTTTTAAATCGACTTCTTTTATATTTGGAAAATCTATGTCAGTAACCGACAAAAGAATATTTTTCGAAGATTTCATTTTATTTAGAATTTCTAAAGCTCTTCTTCCTCTTATTCTCTTTTGCGGGTCTTTCGAATCGCTTAAAAATTGAACTTCTTTAATTACGAATTCGGGCAAAATTAAAATTCCGTCAAAGAATTTCTTTTCGGCTATATCGTATATTCTGCCATCTACTATAACGGAAGTATCCAATATTTTTGCAGAACCGGTTTTATCGGGTTTCGTCAATTTAAACATGTCGGATAAATTCGGTATGAAAGCTGATATAATTCCAAAAGTTAAATAACCTTCTATAAATAAAATAATCAATTTCGTTTTTACCGACAAATTGATTCCTATAGTCCTTATGGCAAGTATAGTAAGTAAAACCGTAACGACCGTAAAAAAGAACGATACAAAAAACGCCAAAGTTATTTTTGAAGACTTTTTTCTGATTAATAAAAATTCAAATAAAAATATGATTAAAGCGCTTGTAAAAAATATAATCAAAATTCTCGGATTTAAATTATTATCATAACTTTTATCATATAAATAAACGAGTAAAGCCATTAAAAAAGATATAAAAAAATATACCACACGCCACATAATCTTTCCTCCCAGTTTTTATTTTTATATACAATACTAAAATTAATAGAATAAATAAATCATTTGAACGGTAAATTAAGAATCTCATTCTTCTTTAGCATCTTTTTTCTTCTTTTTTCTCGTTCTTACGGTTTCTTTATCCGAAGAAGGAGATTTATTTTTAAATTTTTTAGCTGATTTCTCCAAAGCGTTTGACACTATATCTTCAATTTCGTCTTTATCTTTTTTAAGGGCTATACTTATTTCGTTTACTATAAAAGTATAAGCCTTTTCGTATAAACGTTTCTCGCTTGCAGAAAGTTCTTTTATTTTATTTCTTGTAAACAGACTTCTTGCGACATCTATAGTCTCTTTAATATCTCCGCTTTTAAGTTTTTCCTCATTTTCGTTATATCTTAATTTCCAATTATTTTCTATATCATGAGGTTTAGTTTGAAGCAGAGTCAAAAAATTCGCAGCTTCATTCTTCGATATAATTTTTCTTATGCGATATTCCTTCGCTCTATTTACCGGGACTTTCAATGTAATATTTTCGCCGTCGCATTCCAATACATAACATTCGACCAAACGGGAATTAACTTTATTTTTTGAAATGCCCGTCACTTTACATATACCATACATAGGATATACAACATAACTATTCAATTTATACATATAATTCCTTATAAATAGACAATCTTATTCTATAATTTATTTAACTATTTATAATAAAACTTTATTCTATAGTATAGTAAATATTTAAAAAAATCAAGTCACAAGAAAGAGACCAATTTACTGAAAACGATAAAAAATTATAAAATAGATAAAGAATTAGATTTTATTTTAAAATAAAAATGCATTTTTTCTATAGTAATATAAACGATATTGTTAATATTTTAATTTAAGCCAAAGCACTAAAAGCTCTAACCGAAGCTATATCTATTCTAAGTTGCAATATATATCTTTTTCCATCTTTCCCAATTGCATAAGTGTATCTGCTTGAAAGAGGATACAAAGAGGAATTTTGATTTGCATTCTGATTTATATTTTGAACGGGTTTTTGCGTTTTAGTTTCAATATTCGGTTTTGAAGCCGCATGTTGAATTTTTGTAGCCATATTATTAGAAATATTATTTATAGTCATGTCAATACTCCGTTATTTAATATTCTTAATGATATTAACGGAAATTAAAAAAAACTCTTTATAAGATTTTTCTTTTATAAAATTTTGATTATAAACTTCAATTAATTTTTTATCTTTTATTGGAAATAATAAATTCTAAATTGTAAATTAAAAATTTATTATAGATTTTTATTGACTAATAATTTATTTTTGTTTATAATATTATAAAATAAAAATTAAGGATATGATATTATGAAAAACAAATTATTATTTTATTCACTATTTTTACTTCTTTTTATATTTGTTTCTTGCGGAGAAAACGAAAGCAAAGACGGAATATATATTAATGTAGGCTCAGAGCCCAAAACTATAGACCCGACTTTAAATTCGGCTGTTGATGGAAGCATTTATATTCAGCATGCTTTCGAGGGTTTGGCGACTAGAGATAACGAAAATAAAATAACCGCCGGAGTTGCGGAAAGTTGGGATATAAGCGAAGATGGTTTAACTTATATTTTTCATATTAGAGAAAACGCCAAATGGTCGGATGGCAAAAAGGTAACGGCGAACGATTTTGTTTACTCTTGGAGAAGAGCAGTCGACCCTATAACGGCGGCGGAATACGCTTATCAATTCGAGCCCGTTCTTAACGCTATGGATATTAACGCCGGTATAAAATCTGTGGATTCTTTGGGAGTTAGAGCGATAGACGAAAATACTTTTGAAGTTAAACTTGCCACTCCTACGGCTTATTTCATCGAGCTTGCAGCTTTTCCTACATTTTTCCCTTTAAGAGAAGACATTATAGAACAATACGGAGACGATTGGACTCTATCTCCCGATACTTATATTGGAAACGGTCCTTTTATATTAACGGAAAGAAGAACTGACGATAGACTCGTTATGGAAAGAAATACTAATTATTGGAATGCCGATTCCATAATTCCTCAAAGGCTCGTATTCGTATTAATGCAAAACGAAACGGCAGCGATGGCGGGCGTTAAAGAAGGTTCTATACATTTTGCAAATAATCCTCCTCTATCGAATATAGAAACTTTGCAAAACGAAGGTTTAATGTATATATCTCCTTATATAGGAACTTATTATTATTGTTTGAATTGGACAAATAGAATATTAAGAGATATTAGAGTAAGAAAGGCTTTGGCTTTGGTTATAGATAGAAATTATATAGTTAAAGAAGTAACGAAAGCGGGACAAGTTCCTGCAGCCGCTTGGGTTCCAAACGGAATAAGCGACATGCAAGACGCTGACGGAGATTTTAGAAAAGTCGGCGGAGATTATTATAGCGTAAAAGAAGAAGACTTTGAAAAAAATATAGAAGAAGCGAAGAGACTTTTAGCCGAAGCCGGTTATCCAGAAGGAAACGGTATGCCGGTTATAGAATTTAAATCAAATTCTGGACAACATATACCAATATTTGAAGCCGTTCAGCAAATGTGGAAAGAATATTTAAATATAGATTCTACAGTATCTCAAGAAGAATGGGCTACTTTTCAAGATACTAGACAAAATAAAGAATTTGTAGTCGCTCGTCATGGATGGATTGGCGATTATAACGACCCTATGACTTTTTTAGGAGTATTTTTAAGCTATAGCGTTCAAAACAACGGCGGTTATTCGAATAAGGCTTATGACGATAATTTGAAAATCGCAATGTCGACTATAGACCAAAAAGTTAGAATGGAAGCTATGCATAAAGCGGAAGACATATTAATGGAAGATATGGGACTTATACCTATTTACTTCTATACCGACCCTATAATGGTAAGTAAAAAATTAACCGGCGTAGTTTACGACCCTTTGGGATGGCATAAATTCTTTTACGCTCAATTAAGCAAATAAGTTTTTTAATTTTCATAATAAAAGAGAGGCGGCTTCAAAATCGAAGTCGCTTCTTTTTTTAGTTATAATAAATTTTCTTTTAATTCTTCCACAAAAGTATCAATAGGCTTCAAATCGGATAATTGTAAAGTTAATTTATAATTGACGGAATTGCCAGGGTTCATTGCTACGAGTTGTCTATCTTTTCCGTTTACTTTCAAAAAATATCTTCTCTTTTTATGATTGTAAGAAATTTTATCTTTTATTATTAAATAATAAGCGTTTTGATGAGTTAGCCCGATTACTATGATATAGTCGTTATTGTAAGCTGGATTTATTCCGTTAAATTGAAAACTGTTATTCTTTAATCCTTTTCTTGCAGTTTTTATTTCAATTTTAATTCCGTTTGATAAAATATCGTATTCATCATGAATTACTTTTTGTTTATTATCCATAGCTATATTTTCTTTTATAAATATAGCTTTCACAAATTCTTCGCCTATTTGCCCAATAGCGTTTCCTTCAAAATAATCTATTTTAGAAAAAATGCCTTCGTTGTCTTTTGAAGAGCGTATTTCATTATATTTGTCTTCGATTATATTTTTTAATATTTCATTTATATTCATTCTCAAATCCTTTATCTTCCAATAATTTGTAAATATGAGATTTTCCAATATGTCTGCAGCCGTTTGTGGCAATGCTCGAATATTTATTCCAATCGGCAGTTTTAAATAAAGCGTCCAATTTTTTTATCGTCCCGCTATTTTGAGTAGTATAAATAATCGCTATTCCGCTCTTATATTTTACCGAATCGAAATCTTTTACGACATTATTATCTTTGAAAAAAGTGGAAGATAAATAATAATTCGCTTTTTTATTAAAAATCCATTCTTTCCCGCATTCTCTATTTTTTGCCAAAGAAACCGTCACAACTTTAAGTAGATTATTAAACGGCTCGGCTTTTTCTTTTTGATTATACCAACAGAATTCTTTTTTTAAATTGTTATAATTTTTGCTCCATATTTGAAAACAGCATTTTATATCTTTTTCTTTATTTCCGATATAAAAAGAATTTTCAGGCAAAACTTCTTCGTATAATAAATTAAAATTTTTTACTCGATACCTTATAGAACCTTTTCCCAAACTTTGAAAAAACATTGGAAGTATAAAAGCCACAAATTCCGCAGGCGCCGAATGTTCTATAAATTTCAAAGCCAAAACTCCTCTATGTCCAAATGGCGGATTTCCTATGACTATCAAAGGTTTTTCGGGTAATTCGTAATTTAAATAATCGGTTAATATCGTGTCGTATTTTGTTTGTTTGATGTCTATTCCTATTTTATTTTTTGGGAGCAATTTATAAAAACTTCCGTCTCCAACGCTTGGCTCTATCCAAGTATATTTATTTATGTTTTCGTATTTAGAAATAATTTCGCAAGTTTTTTTGTAAAGTCGTTCGGATATTTCGGGCTTCGTAAAATATTCGTCAAAATAATTTTTAGAATTCGACTTCATTATATTTCCGTTTACATATTTTAAATTCATTCTTTATGTCCGATTAATTTACTGTAAAGATATTCTATGATATTTTATAACTATTTGTTTTTTATATCAAGTTAAAATTATTATTTATATTCAAAGTTTAGATAGTAATAAATGTGAAAAATTAAACAACATCCTTGCAATAAATACCAAATAATATATCTTTTTATATTACCAAAATTTGAAAAATATTAATTTCAATATAAACTAACTGTAAGGATTTCAAATATAAGGATTTTAAAATGCAAGAAAAAATAAAAGAACTTAAAAATAGAAAAGGAAAAATTGAAGAATTGGGCGGAGCTTTGGTTCATAGTCAAAAATCAGGAGTCGCTTCTTTTTATTTCTTTAATTTACTAAATTTTTTTATTAAATTTTTTATAATTGTTTGGTGAAAATTATTCCATCGCAATAACTTCCATCTTTTAATCTGTATCCGTTTTCTATTTTTCCAACTTCCGTCATATTTAGAGAACGATATAATTTTAAGGCTATGTCGTTTATGGAAACTACTCCGTTATATTGCAAAATTTTAAAACCGTATTCTTTGCATCTCTTAAAAGAATCAAGCACCAATTTTCGTCCAACTCCGCATCCTCTAGCTTCAGCGCTCACGCCGTAAGAAGTATTGCAAATATGAGAGCGTCTGCCATAGCCATTTGGATGCAAAACATAAAAACCCAATATTTTATCTCCTTCGCATGCGCATATAACCGCCAATTCTTTTGCAAAAAATTCTCTCGCATCTTCTATTTTCAAAGGTTCTTCTTCGGGAAAAGCCGTAGCCGATTCAACTATCTCATTCCAAATTTCAACGATTTGTTTTATATCTCTGTCTTCGTATGGACGAATTATCATAATTATTTTTCCTTAAATTATCTTTCCTTTCAAATAAAATTCATTATATAAAATATTCTTATTTTGTCAAAAACCGAATATTTTTTCGATTGATTTTTAACTTGAAAAACGGTAAAATAGATTTATATAAAAAAATAATAAATTTAATTTT
>CAZUEE010000021.1:0-1553 GCA_964619175.1 uncultured Brachyspira sp.
TCAAAAACCGTTATATTAATTTTTTCAATTTTAATATAAAATAGAATTATGAATAACGATATAATATTAAAATTGGAGAATGTCCGAAAGTATTTTCACCCAAAAGTCAATATAATAGAAACTCTTTTGAAAAAAAACAAAGAAATAAAAGCGGTGGACGGAATAGATTTTGAAGTGGAGAGAGGAGAGATACTCGCTATTATTGGCGAATCGGGAAGCGGTAAAACAACGGTTGGAAAAATGATAATGAATCTAATAACTCCAACGGAAGGAAAAATTTTATTTGAAAACGAAAATATAAATTCTTTTAAAAACGAAGAAGTAAAAAATTATAGAAAAAAAGTTCAAATGATATTTCAAGACCCTTACGCTTCTATGAATCCAAGATTTAAAATAAAAGATATATTAAAAGAACCTCTATATATTCATAAAATCGAAGGAAACGAAGAAACTTATAACGAAAAAGTTATAAACGCTTTAAAAGATGTAAAAATAAGCGAAGAGTTTATGGAAGTTTATCCTCATATGCTTTCGGGAGGACAAAGACAAAGGATAGCAACCGCAAGAGCGTTAATATTAAATCCTAAATTGGTTATAGCAGACGAACCCGTATCTATGATAGATTTGTCGACTAGAGCTGAAATTCTTTATATGATGAAAGAACTTCAAGAAAAAAGAAATTTAAGCTATATTTATATCACGCATGATTTGTCTACAGCGAGATACTTTGCAGATAGAATAGCAGTTATGTATTTGGGTAAAATAATAGAAATTGGAAGCGCCGATATGATAATAGACAGTCCGAAACATCCTTATACTAAAGCTTTAATCGAAGCTGTCCCAGACATTTCTTCGGGCAGAGTAAATATTATAAAAGAACTTCCCATAAAAGGCGAAATTCCAAACGCGTCCGATATTCCCGAAGGATGCAGATTCCATACTAGATGCATATACGCAAAAGAAGAATGCAAATATAAATATCCCGTTTTGGAAGAAGCAAACGAAAACCATAAAGTGGCTTGTTTGTTTTTGGATATTTAATTTATACGAATATAATTTTCATTTTTGAATTTTGATAAATATTTTCAAAATCTTTATCAATAAAAAATAAATGCAAATTATTTACCAAAGCGTAAAAGGCTATTAAGCAATCCACTGACTTTCTAATGGCAATTCCTTTTTTCCTTAAATTTCTATACAAATCAACGGCTTCGTTTGTAATAAATATAATATTGTCGTTTAAAATATTAAAATGTAATATAATTTTCTTTATTTCTTCGAATTTATCGTCGTCTTTTATGCCTTGAAGTATTTCTTGATATATAATGGGACATATAAAAATTTTCTCATCATTTCTATAAAACTTGTTAACAAATTCGAATGAACCGAATCTTTATTATTAAAAAAGTCAATCCAAACCGAAGTGTCTACAAGAATTCCGTTTTTATATTTTATCATTTATCTTCTCTCATATCGTTAAGATTTCCTTCCCAGATACGAGAGCCTTTGTATTTTAAAATATCTTTAGAGCTAATTTTTTACTTTTTAATATT
>CAZUEE010000021.1:1653-15918 GCA_964619175.1 uncultured Brachyspira sp.
GAGAGCCTTTGTATTTTAAAATATCTTTAGAGCTAATTTTTTACTTTTTAATATTTTACTTTTTTTATTATATATTTCGTTTTCGTCAAAATCCAATTTTACCATAAATAAATCCTCGTATAATAATATTATATCCATAATGTAATAAATTGAAATACTTAATTTATATTTTTTCGGCAAACGATTTGTTTATCCAACCTTTAAAAGAACCTTTCACATAATACCAATTACTATATTCTTCCAATATTCTAAATTTTTCGCCTTCGTTAACTACAGAGACTATATCCGTTCTTTCGCTACCGCCAGCATATAAATTTGTTCGATTAACCACAATCAAATAATTTGAGTTAATTAAATTATAGCAAATTATCGCGGGTATAATAAACAAAACTGAAAGTATAATAAGCAAATAATATACTTTTCTTTTTTTTACGAATAAGATTATTAAAATCGTAAATAATATGACGAATAGAGACAAAGTTAAATAAAAAATTACGATTAAAACCGATTGGTTATCGTTTCCGTTTAATAACGAAATATTATTTTTTATTTCTTTATCGAAAGGAGATATATTTAAAGCTCTTTCATACCAAAGTATTGCATATCCGTTGCTTCCGATTTCCGCATAAGAAGAGGCTATATTATAATATAAATCTTTTGAAATTATATTCGAAGCGGCTATATTTATGTATAAATTATTCGCTTCCAAATAATTGCCTTCTTCGTATAATTTATTCGCGTTATCGAATATAGAATTTACTTTATCGAAATCAATCTCGCCGTATAATAAATTTGATAATAAATAAGATTGAAAGACAAACAATAATATTATATATTTCACTTTGAATTTTCCATTTCTTTTAATATATTAATTACTTTAGTATGATAATCTTCGTTTTTACTAATAGAATCTCCCGAATATAATTCAAATTGACATGAATCTATTATTTCTTTTATATTTTTTATAGTCTCTTCGTTTATATTATGATTTTCAAGTTCTTTATATATATCTTTATTAGAATCCATATTAAATTTTTTATTTATTTTTTTTATTAGAAATTCCTCTATACTTTTACAATATTCTTTTCTATTATTTTCGTTATAATATTCCAATATCGCATCCATCTCGGAAATTTTATTATCGTTATTTAAAATACTTAAAAATTTAAACTTTATATTTTTAAATTTATCAAAATTGTAAATTATAATCGATATAGCCACCATCAATAAAATATATATATAAATTATATTCATATTCAATAATTTAAAATTTTTATCGTTATTCTCTTTTATTATATTATTTTTTATCGGCATTACGGAGTTTTTTTGAGAACTACTTACATAAGCCAAACTATTATTATAATCTTCATCTCCGTTTATAAAAATATTAATATTGTCCGAATATATATTTTTATAACTTTTATCATTAGGCGAAAAATAACAGAAGTCTATATTTGGAATCGTATAATCTCCGTCATTAGTAGCCACCAAAATATATTCTTTGGTTTTTTTCCCCATTAATTTATTATTTTCAAACCAATTCGTTTCAAATATTTTAGGCTGATAAACCGAAAAATAAGATTTTATATCTTCGTTTATATTAGGCATATTTATAATGGAAATGTTTCCTTCGCCCGCAACTTCTATAGAAATTAAAACCTCGTCTCCGATATTAATATTGGTTTTATTTATTTTGGCATAAAATTTAAAATCTCCAACCGCTCCAGAAAAATTCTCATAACCTTTATTATTAGGCAGAGGCAAAATATCGATATCGATTTCTTCTTCTCCGTATTGAATTCTATCGAAAAACATATTATTTTTTTCAAACACGAAAGGAGTCGTTAATATATTTTTTTTGCCATGCCTCATAGCGTATAGAACCTCTTTTTTTAGCGGAATGACATTTATTCTTTTCCCGTCTATTATCTCTGTATAAGAATTTCTTTCAGAAGAATCGGAATACGATAAAAAATCGTTTCTATCGGGAATTTTCGACATTCCTATGACATTAACGGGAACATGCGAATACGCTTTTTGTTCTATATAGATAGGTTCGTATATATAAACCTCTCGCTTATTAATAGTATTATTAACTATAATATCTTCGCCGTAATTCATAAATCTGTCGAATAAATCGCCTTCTGGTTTGCCAAGAGTCGAATTTCTTACCGAATTGCTTAAAACTTCTATCGAAACGGGATTTGCTATATATATATTGTTGTTTGCCCTTACAGATATTTTATCGATAGTATAAAATCCTTCTTTAAGAGCGATATAATTATAACTATAAGTTTGAATCGTTTTTAAACTTCCGGAAGAATACATCATATTTACGCTTTTTGAAGTTCCTCTTAACATAAGCCCGTCTATATCGGGAATCGTAATTTTCCCAACGCTATTGTCTATGGTAACCGATAAAGTAAATATTTCTCCAATTCCTATTTTATCGTCCGATAATTTCGCCGTAACGGTAGTTTGCGCAAATAAGAATTTAAATGACAATACGAATATTAATATAAAAATTTTACCAATCTTTATCAATTCTTCCTCCGCCGTAATATTGTTCATCGTTATTTTTGTCTTTTCTAAACTGTCTTAAAGATTCCAGCAATCTATCTATATCCGATTTATCATTTTCTCTATCGTCTGTTTTATCGTTTGAACTCTCGTCATCCATACTATCGTCTTGATTATTTTGATTATTATTATTTTCGGAATTATCTTTAGAATTTCCGTTATCGTCACTTTCTCCGTCTCGTTCATCTTCCGCATTTTGACTTTCCTGTCCGCTATTATTTTTTTGTTCTTCCAATCTCTTTCTTGCATATTCGAGAGCGTTTTTTGAATTTTCGTCTTTCGGATTATTTACTAGAGATTCTATAAGTTCGTTTATAGCGCCTTGATAATCTTCATTTTCTATTTTGGCTATACCAGAATTATAATAGGTAGCGCTTTTCATAGATTTGCTAGTTTTTTCGTTAAAATTATTTTTTGCCATATCGAATAATTGTATTGCAGTGTCCATTTCTCCTATAGAAGCCATCGTAGTTCCCATATTATAATATATTTGAGGAGAGTTTGTGACTTTGCTTAAAGCCTTTTCATACAAACTTATAGCACCTTCGTAATTACCGCTTTTAAATAATCTATTGGCTCTATCCACGTCCAATTTTGCGGTTAATTCATTAGCTAAATTATTTAAAGAAAAACTATATAAATTAACCGTCCAAAATATAAATAATATAAATAGTGTAAAAATTTTTTTTCTGCCATTAATCATAATCGTTTACCTTAATTTTAATATTAAAAAATTTCAATATGCAAATTTAATATAAATTTAATATAAATTTAACATTAAATAAAATCTATTTTTATTATTTTCGTAAAATATTAACTATTCTATATTATCCTATAGTAACCTCACCCGTAGGCAAATCTATTAAACCGTATCTGCTTCTATCTATCGAACCTACACTCATAAATAAAGTCAAATATCCTATTCTCCCGATAAACATCAAAAACATAACTATAATTTTACTCCATATTGAAAGCGAGGGAGTTATTCCCAAAGAAAGCCCGGTAGTAGAAAGCGCCGAAACAGCTTCAAACAGCACGGGAGTCATAACTTTATATCCGTCTATATAGAATATCAAAAGAGCCGCAAAAGCTGATATAACCATTGCTAGAGTAAATATAGCAACCGATTTATTAACTGCGGATTCTTTTATTTTTCTTCCTCCGACTACTATAAACGGTCTATTGGTTATCGCCGTTATAATAGAAGCAACAAATACGAATAATGTCGTAGTCTTTACTCCGCCGCCCGTTCCGCTAGGCGAAGCGCCAACAAACATAAGAAATATTACCATTCCTATCGTGACGCTATTCATAGAATTATAACTTATTGTTTCATATCCTCCCGTTCTTGGACTTATACTTTGAAAAGCCGATACGAGTATTTTTTCTCTTAAAGGCATATCTTTTAAAGCTCCGTAATATTCGTTGAAAAATATAAATAAAAATCCAAATAAAAGCAAAATGAAAGTCGTAAATAAAACTATGCTAGTTTGAGTATCTATTATATATCTTTTTCCCATTATTTTATTTTTAATCGCAAAAAAAACTGTTAAAATTACGGGATAGCCTATTCCTCCCAATATTATAAGCAAACCTATAGTTGCCGTAATCGTTATATTGTTGGAATATCCATGCATACTATTTCTGTATAAAGAAAAACCGGCGCTACAAAAAGCGCTTATGGAATGAAATAAAGAAGAAAATATTTTCTCTCCAAGTTTTGCCGAAATATCGTTATTAAAAACCGTAAACAAAGATATCGCTCCAGCAAATTCTATTAAAAAAGTCGCCAAAAAAATCACTTTAATCGTAGACCTTATAATATCCTTGTTTTGAGTATTAAACATCTCCAAAGTTCTTATTCTATCTTGAACGCTTCCCTTACTTACTGAAAATAAAAGAACTATCGCCGATATCGACATAATACCAAATCCGCCTATTTGTATTAATATTATCAAAACTATTTGTCCAAAAAGCGTAAGTTCCTTCGAAATATCTATAACCGTAAGCCCCGTGACACATACGGCGCTTGTGGCGGTAAATAGAGCGTCTATAAAAGGAATACTTCCCTTAACCGTGCTTAAAGGCAAATAAAGAAGCAAACTTCCCAAAGTTATTACGAATATAAAAGAGGCTATAATTAATTGGTATAAAGTAAATTTTGAATAAGATAATCTAAGCCAATTTATAACTATGATTAAAAAGAATAAAATAGAGCCGACTATAACCCAAATTATTCTGCTCGAAGATATATCGTAATATTTTTTACTGAAAAAATTAACAAATAATAATCCTATAATTTGTATAATAGGCACTATTATATATAATTTTCTTGGAGCTATTCTTATTTGGTCTAAAAGTATAAATATAAAACATATAGTTATAATATTTATTATTTTTTCATAATTTACTATATAAAAATTATAAGTATTAACGTTTCTTATTTGCATAAGCAAAACGAATATTGCAAATATAGAACCCGTTATTGCAAGCAAATTTGACAATCTTCTTAATAATTCGTCTATAGCATGAATTATATTTTTATTCGAATATTTACTCATTATAATATTTCTATCATTTTTCATAAAAATATTTTAACATAATGCCAAAATAAAATAAACAAGGAAACCGCTTTATAAAATCAGTCCCTTGTTTATTTATAATTATTTTATTATATTTTTATAATATTTTTAATTATATTATTTTAACTTTGGCCAGAAAGATTTATTGGCTTCGATTAATTCGTCCAATATCTTTTTGGCTACTTCTACGCTCGGAACGGTTTTAGACATGGATATCGCCTGCCACATTTTAAGATAAGACCCTTCTATCCAAGCATCGACAACCAATTTTTCAACCGCAACCTGTTGTTCCATTAAACCTTTATTGAATCTCGGAATCTCTCCCATAACCAAAGGCTCTGGTCCGGCAGAACCCACTATACAAGGAATTTCAACCATCGCCGTAGGGTCAAAATTAATTATAGAGCCGTTATTTGGAACTATAAGAAGCATTCTTTCATAGGTATTATTACTTATAGCGCATGCCAAATCGACTATATAAGTTGCATGTCCTCCAACCTCGAAAGTGGTGTCTTTAGCCGTGCCGTTTTCCGTTATTCTTTTACATTCGCCGAAAACCTTCTTCTCTCTTCCGTCTCTAACCATATCCGTTCTCGTATATTTTATATCCGAATGACTTACCACATAATCGGGAAATAAATAATATTTAAAATAAGTATTCGGCATAAAGTCGGGCGAAATAGTCCAAGTGTCTTTAGCTTTCTCGTAAGTAGAACGCCAATCCTCATCCATATGAATAGCGTCCAAATCGGGATGCAAATAACCATGTTTTGCAACATGCTCTTTTAAAATAGGCATTAAATCTTTTCCCGTGCTTTTTTCTACGATACTCGTCCACCATCCGAAATGATTCAAACCGAAATATCTAACTTGCATCTCTTTTCTCGATTTTAATCCACATATAACCGCCATATAATCTTCTATTCCCACAGGCATATCGCAAATATTTAAAACTTTTGAATTAGGTTTTAATCTTCTGCAAGCTTCCGCCACTATAGCCGCAGGATTAGAATAATTAAGCATCCAAGCATCTGGAGAATATTTTTCCATATAATCTATAAGTTCCAAAACTCCGCCTATAGAACGCATACCGTAAGCCATTCCTCCGGCTCCGCAAGTTTCTTGTCCTACGCATCCGTATTTCAAAGGAATTTTTTCATCCAACGAACGCATTTCGTATTTTCCAACTCTTATATGAGCCATAACGAAATCGACTCCCGTAAAAGCTTCTTTAGGGTCGGTGGTGAAACTAAATTTTATATGAGGCGCTCTCTCTTTCATCATGATGGCGCATGCATCTCCCACAATCTTTTGTCTTTCGGCGTCATTATCGTATAATTTTACTTCCGATAATGGAAATCTCGCCTCTTCGCTTAAAAGCATTAAAAGTATTTCGGGAGTAAATGTGCTTCCTCCTCCCGCTATAACAACAGAATGTTTCTTCATTTTTTATAACTCCTTTAATTAATTAATTTTTTATAATCTTTTATTATAATTTTTATAAAATTTAAAACTATTCGTTACCTTTTTCTTTTTCTTCTTTGCAATATTGTTCGAATTTAGTTCTTAATTGCGCGACTGAAAGCCCGACTATAACCTGAACCAAATCTCCGTTTTTCACCAATCCATGCGCTCCGCCTTCTTTAAAAGCTTCCACATCTTCGACTTTGTTTATATCTTTTACCGTTACTCTTAATCTAGTAGCGCAGTTTGTAACATCCGCTATATTGTCTACTCCGCCCAAAGCTTCCAAATAAATTTTACATTGTTCTTCGAAGCCTGATTTTTTCTTTTTTCCCTTTTCTTTTTCTTTCTCTTTATAATCAGCTTTTCTATATAATTTGGTTTGTGAAGCGCCTCTTCCGGGAGTTGCTATATTGAATTTAAGTATTAAAAATCTAAACACCACAAACCATATTCCCGTAAATATAAGCCCTATGATTATATGGGCTACGACCATTCCTGCATGATTTTTCAAATCGAAAATCCAATTCTGCGTTATAAATTGCAATAAACCAGCTCCGAAATTTCCAACTACTCCTCCTACCGTAAATAAAACAGTAGCCAAACATGCAGCAAGTATGGAATGAACCAAAAACAAGAAAGGAGATATAAACAAAAATGTAAATTCCAAAGGTTCGGTTATTCCAACCAAAATCGAAGTTAATGTAACGGGAATTAATAAAGATGCCATTTTAGCTCTATTTTCTTTATCGGAGCAGAAATACATAGCCAAAGCGAGTCCCGGAGCTCCGAATACTTTAGAATTTCCATGCAAAGCGAAAGCTCCTTGTGGGAAAATTTCTTTTAACGGTTCTACCATATTTGAAAATTCCGATGCATGCGCTATCCAAAAAGGTTCTATACCTTCGGGAACTACCGCCGGACCGAAAATAAAAGGACCGTATATAAAATGGTGCAATCCCGTAGGAATGAGCAATCTTTCTAGCAAAGTATAGATAAAAACTCCCAATCCTCCAGAACTTGCCAAAAATCCTTGCATAGAATTTATCAAAGCTTGTATTTTGGGCCAGATTAAACAAGTTGCGAAAGCCAAAATTAACATACAACCGAATCCCACTATATGAACGAAAGAAGTTCCTTGAAAAATACCGATATAATCGGGAAGTTTGACTTCGTAAAATCTATTATGAACCATAGTCATAACAAATCCCACAAAAATAGCTCCGAGTATATTCGTGTCCAAAGTTTTGATTCCCGCTATCAAAGCCAAACCGCTCGTTCCTCCGACATCTTGCGAAAAATCGACTCCGAATGACGGTCCCCAAAAACCGAGTATGGAATTGATAAAATAATTGTAGGATAAATAGCAAATTAAAGTCGCCAGAATACATCTTTCTGGAGCAATTTTTGAAAGCCCTACAGGTATTCCCAAACAGAAAAATAGAGGCATATTTCTAAATATAGTCCAGCCTCCCTCTTCTATTATGGTAACCACTCTGTAAAACACGCCTTCGGGGTCTGCCAAACTGCCGACAAAACTCTTATCCTTAAAAATAATAGTCATTCCGACTATTAAGCCCGAGAAAGAGAAAAGCAAAACGGGAACGAACATAGCCGCTCCAAATCTTTGAAAATTCTCTTTCAAATTAATTTGTAGTGCCATAATAAAATCCTTTAAAATTTATTTAATATATTATTTCATGATTATTACCTAATGCATAAAAATAATATATTTTTTGAAAATCTAAAATCTATATAAAAATTAAATATTTTAATGGCAAATATAACATTTAGTAATTTAGAGAAGTGCACGGTGAAATTATTTAATCGGATAAAATTGCAGTATAGTATCATACTAAAAGCCCCTTCTAACCTAAATATCAATAATAATGATTAATTATAGCATAAAATAAAAAAAATGTCAACACTTTTAAATACAATTTTTATTAAAAAATATAAAAAGTATTTATTATTCATACTTAGAAATACAATTTATATATAATTAAAAAACAAAAAGACGACACATTTTCATGCATCGTCTTTTATTCTATAAGCAATAACTCTTTAATTGTTCTTTATTTATTCTTTCTCTTTGGCTAAAGCATATTCTATAGCAGTAGAATAGTTTTCAAATTTAACATATAGGTAACCTTCCGTAGTGAAAGTAGCCGTTGCTGACACTTGGGTTAATCCATTTCTACTACCTTGCGCTCCTTCGTAGATTAAAACATATTTGCCGTTATAGTTATAATCTCCTTGGAATCCTTGGAAGAATCTACAGCCATCCTCGAATTCTATATACGCATTTTTAATGCCAACAGCCGTTTCTATACAACCTACTTTAGCCGTATATTTGAAATTTTTAAATCCATCGTTATATTCTTTGGATTCAAAATACAATCCCTCAAACTGTTTCATTTGAGTAGTATTTTCGATAGGCAAAACCGGACCGTTTGGATTTTCTGGTTGAATAGGTTCTGGCGTTTCGTTAGTAGATACGGGCACTTCAACTATTGACAAATCGCTACTTGCTGCCTGAGTCGGTTTTTTCTTACAGCCAACTGCAATAAGAATAGTCATTATAACTATAGCTATAACATAAAAAATAGATTTAAATTGTTTATTACTCATAAAAACTCCTTTGTCCTTAGACATTATTTAATTTTTCTTTTTTAATTTTAATCTCAATTTTATTTATTCTTCCTCTTCAGCTAAAGCGTATTCTACAGTCCAACCGTAATTTTCAAATTTAACATAGAGATAACCGTTAGTATCGAAAGTAGCTTTAGCTTTTACGACATCGTATCCGTCTCTATCGCCTTGTTCTCCGCCGTATACTAAATCATAGCTTCCATTATATTTGCTATCGAATTTAAATCCTTGATAGAATTTAAATCCATCTTCAAATTGAATACATGGAACTCCCGTTTGATAACCGCTGTCGCCTAATACTATTTTAGCCGTAAATACTAATCCATCGTTATATTCTTTTGATTTGAAATATAAACCCTCAAATTGCTTCATTGTGCTATTATTATCGATAGTCAAAACCGGCTCGCTTGGATTTTCTGGTTGAATAGGTTCTGGCGTTTCGTTAGTAGATATAGGTTCTTCTACTATTTGGAAATTGCTAGCTTGAGTTGTTTTTTTCTTACAGCCAACTGCAATAAGAATAGCCATTATAACTATAGCCATTACATAAAAAATAGATTTAAATTGTTTATTACTCATAAAATACTCCTTCGCCTCTCGGCATTAAATTAATCTTTCTATATATAAGATAGCAATTTTTTTTAAATAGTCAAGTATTTTTTTTAAATTTTTTTTAATTTTTAGTATTATAATTACATAATAAATTAATAAAAAACTCTTGACTTTATAAGTAAAATATTATATAATTTTTAAAATTATATCGCGGGGTGGAGCAGTTGGTAGCTCGTTGGGCTCATAACCCAAAGGTCATAGGTTCAAGTCCTATCCCCGCTAATAGTTAATAACTATTTTGGCGGCGTGGCTCAGGTGGTTAGAGCATGCGGCTCATATCCGCAGTGTCAGGGGTTCAAGTCCCTTCGCCGCTAATTATTTTATAAAAAGGCAGGTGAGTTAATTTGGTTCGAGTGTTCGCTAACGAAGGAGAACCTGTAGAGAGCGTAATTAAAAGATTTCGTAGAGCATGCGAAAACGAAGCTATTTTACAGGAACTAAAAGAAAAGCAATTCTATAAAAAGCCTTCTCTCGAAAAAAAACTTCAAAGAGAGAAAGCGCTTAAAAGAATGAAAAGAAAAATGAAAAAAGAACGCAGATTGGGTTTATTATAAATCTAATCAAATCTATACTTGAAAATATTTGTTTTTTATCGTATAATTTTTACGATTTTAAAATAAAAATATTTTAGAATAGACAATTATTAATAATTTTAATATTTTAAGGAGAAAAATTTATGGCAGCAAAACAGCTATTATTTGACGAAGAAGCGAGACGCGCCCTAATGCGAGGCGTAGATGCATTGGCTAATGCGGTAAAAGTAACTTTGGGACCAAGAGGACGAAATGTGGTAATAGATAAAAAATTCGGTCCTCCCACTATAATAAACGACGGCGTTACAATCGCCAAAGAAATAGAATTGGAAGACCCATTTGAAAATATGGGAGCGCAAATAGTTAAAGAAGTAGCCACTAAAACAAACGATGTCGCCGGAGACGGAACTACTACAGCTACGGTTTTGGCTCAAGCTATGGTAAAAGAAGGACTTAAAAATGTAACCAGCGGCGCAAATCCTATGCTAATTAAAAGAGGTATAGAAAAAGCGGTTAACGAAATAGTCGCTCATATAAAATCGGAAGCCAAACAAATTAAAGGCAAAGAAGAGATAGCTCAAGTCGCCACAATTTCAGCAAATAACGACAAAGAGGTAGGCGAATTAATAAGCGACGCTATGGAAAAAGTTGGCAAAGAAGGAGTTATAACTGTAGAAGAAGCAAAATCTTTGGAAACTAATTTATCTTTGGTAGAAGGTATGCAATTCGACAGAGGTTATATATCTCCATATTTTGTAACCAACGGAGAGAGTATGACGGCGGAATTGGAAGACGCTTTGGTTCTTTTATACGAGAAAAAAATATCAAACATGAAAGAACTTCTTCCCGTGCTTGAAAAAATCGCTCAAACGGGAAAACCTTTCATTATCATTGCCGAAGATATCGAAAGCGAGGCTTTGGCTACTTTGGTTTTAAATAAAATGAGAGGCGTTTTAAATGTATGCGCAGTTAAAGCTCCGGGTTTTGGAGACAGAAGAAAAGCTATGTTGGAAGATATAGCTATATTAACGGGCGGACAAGTTATAAGCGAAGATTTGGGCATGAAACTTGAAAATACTACTTTGGAACAACTTGGAAAAGCGAAAAAAATCACTGTCGATAAAGAAAATACAACCATAGTGGAAGGCGCCGGTAAAAAAGGCGAAGTTCAAGCGAGAGTTTCTGTGATAAAAAAACAAATCGAAGAAACGGACAGCGATTACGACAGAGAAAAATTGCAAGAGAGATTGGCTAAACTTTCCGGAGGAGTTGCGGTGGTTAATATCGGAGCAGCTACGGAAGTTGAAATGAAAGAGAAAAAAGCGAGAGTTGAAGATGCTTTATCTGCTACGCGCGCAGCCGTTGAAGAAGGAGTAATACCCGGAGGAGGAATTACTTACTTGCATGCTCAAAGCAAATTAGATTCGTTAAAATTGGAAAATGCTGACGAACAAGTCGGAGTTAATATAGTAAAAAGAGCCATAGAAGAGCCTATAAGAATGATAGCGGCAAACGCGGGATTGGACGGTTCTGTAGTAGCCATAGAGGCAAAAAAACAAAAAGGCAATATGGGATTCAACGCCCTCACAAACGAATGGGTAGATATGTTAAAAACGGGAATTATAGACCCGGCTAAAGTTTCAAGAAGCGCCTTACAAAACGCAGCTTCTATAGCGAGTCAAGTTTTAACAGCCGAAGTTATCATTACGGATATACCCGAACCTGAAAAACCAATGCCTCCAATGCCGGGCGGCGGAATGGGCGGTATGTATTAATTTTAACCTCGATATATATTTTACAAATAAAAATAAAGCTCCGATTTTTTCGGGGCTTTTTTATATTTTATTTTTAATAATTAATAGTTTATTAAACTTATTGAATATTTGCCATAATTTGATATACTTATTAAATATTTGTTTAATTTATTCAATTTTTTTATAAAAGGATTAAAAATGTCTTATTCTATAAGATTAGATAGAAATGTAGAATATCCTCCCCGTTCTAATTCCAATCTGGGACTGACAAATACAAAATCTAAAATAGATATAAATCAAAATATTCAAATTTTTAACGAGGATTGCAGAGAAGGTATAAAAAGATTAAAAGATAATTCTATCGACTTTATAGTAACCGACCCGCCCTACTTCACCCACGAAATGGGAAACGAATGGAACGACAAAGAATTAAAAAACAAATCGAAGAAATCCGGAGTTATTGGAGGATTGCCTATCGGAATGAAATTCGACAGAAAGCAAGGAAACAGATTGCAAGAGTTTATGAACCCTTTAGCCTTTGAATTTTTTAGAGTTTTAAGACCGGGCGGATTTTGTATAGTTTTTTCTCAAGCAAGACTTTATCATAGAATGGCTATGAGTTTTGATTTGGCTGGATTCGAAATAAGAGATATGCTCGCATGGAAATACGAGGGGCAGGCAAAAGCATTTTCTCAAACGCACTTTATAAAAAAAGATAAAACTTTATCGACATTTCAAAAAGAATCTCTTATTAAAGAATTGGATGGAATGAAAACGCCTCAATTAAAGCCTAGAATCGAGCCTATGGTTTTGGCTCAAAAACCTAAAATTGGAACTTTCGTTCAAAATTGGCAAGAATATAAATTGGGGCTTATTAATAGTAAAGAAAGTTTGGACGGCGGATTTCCAAGCAATGTTATGGAAGTCTCTAAACATATAAGAAAAAACGAGAGCGAAGAAAAAATAGAACATCTTACAAGAAAGCCCGTGCGATTAATATCTCATCTGATAAGACTTTTTACGCAAGAAGGACAAATAGTATTAGACCCGTTTTTTGGAAGCGGCTCTCATGCAATAGCGTCTTTGGAAAATAATCGTAAATTTATAGGCTTTGAAATAGAGAAGAAATATTTCGACATTACCAATAAAAGAATAGAACAATTTAAGACTACAGAAAAATGAATAAAAAAGAAATTGTAAAAATATACAAAAATATTTATGCAATGTATAAAAAATATCTTGAAAATCATGACGTAAAACCTATAAACTTGCATGATAAAAACGGAAATTATACTAAAGACGCTCTCGTATTGGTTTATCTTGCAAAAGATTATCCGAATACTAAAGTAGTATCAAAACAGGAACTTACGGATTTTATAAGAAGATTTTACCCAGAAACAAACGATGTGCAACAAGCGAGACATTTAAGCAAACAAAAAGGTTATAATATTATTTCTGGCACAAGAGGAGATGTAAATGAAAAAATACCCGCCGGTTATTATAAACTTATAGATTTAAAAAATCCTTATCCGTCATATAAACCAGATAGAAGAGAAGGAATACAAAGCGAAAGTTTTGAAGAACTTAAAAAAGAATATGATTATAGATGTGTCACATGCGGTTCTAAAGAAGGCGAATTCCACAATATTAGAAAAAATGAAATCACAAAATTACAAGCGGGACATATGAACCCTTCTAAACCTTTAGAATTAGGAAATATTATTCCGCAATGTCAAGTTTGCAATCGCCCCGATAGAGATAGATGGATTTACGACAAAACGGGAAAGAGTAATCGAAGTTGCAGATTCCTATGATGGAAAAAGAATAGTAGAAAGATATTTAAAGCAAGCGAGCAAATCTACAAAAGAATATTTTTTAGATTTTTTGAAAAAGCTTTTGGGGATAAAATAAAAAGTTTTTCTGAAATAAAAGATAATGGAAAAAATAATAATTTAGAAGCTATATCTTTACTTCAATTACTTTGGAAAGATGAAATAATAGAATTTTTAACTTCTTTAGATATCAAGTCTGGAATAAAAAATAAAAATAGTTTTTGACTTCTTTAAAATAATTAATATATTATAAGGT
>CAZUEE010000021.1:16018-24107 GCA_964619175.1 uncultured Brachyspira sp.
ATAAAAAATAAAAATAGTTTTTGACTTCTTTAAAATAATTAATATATTATAAGGTGTGTATTGATTAAATTTATAATAAGGAGTTTTATATGGCTATACAAAGAAAATTAATTATAGTTTTATTGGCTTTATTGTTTTTGTCGGGTTTAGCGGCTTGCGATAGAGAAAATACCACATCTCCCAAAATAAGACGGTATGAAAATACTGGGACTAAAAATAGCAGTGGTATTCCAATTTGGGGAAAAGACAAAAATACCTTAACAAATATTCAAAGTTCGTCTTATTCTACAACAAATATTCCATTTAGAGAAGACTTTGACGGAACAAGTTCTATTCCGAATGGTTTTTGGATATTATGCAGACCCGAAGTAACTAACCAAAACGACCCCGTTTGGAATAGATTTTTTAAGAATACGGAAGGTTATGAATGCGTAAGAGTCGAAGACGGTTATTTAAAGCTTACGGCTAAAAAAGAAATAGGTCCAGCAGGTTTAAATTATAAAACTGGCGGAGTATATTCTAAAAATAGGTTTGGAGTAGGAACAAGTATAAAAGTCAGGGCTAAATTGTATCAAAAAAATCAACCAAATAAATTTTATGTTGCATCTGCATTCCCTGCCATTTGGTATTATCCGTTATATTCTGCTCCTAACTGGCCCGCATCTGGTGAGATAGATATAATGGAATGGGTAAATATAGATAAAGATGTTTCATATTCCACTGTTCACTATAAGACGGAAGGAAATGTTAATAAGAGTAAAGTAGGAAAAGATAGAATAAATGTAGCCGAGTGGCATGTTTATAGATGTGATATATATAGTAATAATATAGTTGTATATTATGACAATAAGGAAGTTTTTAGACATACTAATAATCCTAATGAAACTTATCCGTTTAACGATAATTACTATAGTATTATCTTAAATGCTTCTTTACATGGAACTTGGGGAACTTCCGTTGAAAAAGACGATTCTAATTTACCGTATGAAATGTGGGTAGATTGGGTAGAAGTTTCTTTGATAGATAAAATCACTGGTAAGCCGCTTAAATAAAAGATTAAAAAATCGTTTTAATAACAAACTAATCAAAAAAGGAATTCTAATTTTAGAATTCCTTTTGCTTTTTTTACGCTCCCATATCCATTATTCCGTCATTCAACATATCTGATTCGGGATATGAAGGAAAATCGTTAGGGGAAGAAGGAACGGTATTATTTCTTGGATTAGTTCTCGCTTCGTATTTTTCAAGTATACTTGCCGCAACGGACGCGTCCATCAAACTTAAAAGGTAAGATGTGGTGCTATTTCTTCCTTCGGTAGCCGCTATAGAATCCATTTCCAAAAGGACATCTATAACCAAATCATCCGAACCGTTTTCCGCCAATTGATTTAAAAGAGCGACCGAATTTTGAGGAGGCATGCTGTTAATTTTATTCGCCAAATCGGTAAGAACCAATTGATATTGCGCCGATTCGTCCATAGTAGCCTGATAATTAGACCAAGCGTTTAATAGATTTTGTCTGTCTTGTTCTATTAATTCGGATTGAGAATTTAATTCAATCGCCCTACTCGCTATTAAAGATTCCTGAGCTTCTATATTTTTTTCTCTCAAATTAAACGATTCCCTCATTTTAGCCAAATCATCCCTTGCCAAAAGCGACATATCTTCCACTCTCGGACTTTGAGTAAATCTCGCTATAAGCGGAATATTCGGAGCTATTTTGGTTCGCATTAAAGTGTAATAATTTACTACCCCGAATATATCGAACATATAAAGCAAAGCCGTAAAAGCTATTAAATTAACTATAATCAAAATCGCAATTCTAAATTTCATAATCTATTATCACCTTACTTTAATAAACTTATTATAATTATAAAATAATAATATGTCAACTAATTTATTATATTATCGTAATAAAAAAATATTTGGTTATAATTTTTTAATCGGTTCTTCTTAATAGTATCATACTAATATCGTCTGGCAGAGAATTGTTTGAAAAGCTTTTTAATTCTTTTATCATATTTTCTTTTATTACATTAATATTTTTATGCATATATTTTAAGAATATAGATTTTAATTTTTCGTCTCCGAGCATTTTATTATTATCGTTAAATATTTCATAAGCTCCGTCCGTAAATAAAAGCAAAGTGTCGTTATGAGCGAGTTTTATACTAGTTTCGCTATATTGACTGTCTTCCGTCATCCCAACCAAAGGACCTTCTATATCCAAAAAATCTATTTTATTAAAGAAATTCGAATAATATAAAGGTTTTGGAGAGCCTCCAGAAGAGCAGAGAAAATATCCCGTTTCATTATTATATACGGCGTAAAATACTGAAGCGAATAAACTTTTATCAAAACCTTCGTCAATAAAAAATTTATTAAGTTCTTTTATAAACATTGACGGAGAAGTATTTTTTGAATCCATAATCGCATGGGAATCGAAAAAGGATTTTATTAATATCGTAAGCATACTTGCCGCTACTCCATGCCCCGAAACATCGGCAAGCAAAATCGCATAACATCCGTCATTTATCGCCTTTATGCCACTATAATCTCCCGATACTTCGTTTGGAGCATAATGATAAACGGCTATATCGTTTTTTGGTATGGATGTGTTTCCGTAAGATAAAATGCTTTTTTGCAATTTGGAAGCGTATTCTATATCCTTTTTTAAAATATCCATATACATTATATTCGATTCAATCGCTTTCTTTAATCTTATATACGATTTCATTTTTAATAAAAAAATGTCTATATCGATAGACTTTTGAAAAAATCCGTCCGCTCCGCATTCGAAAGATTTTATACATTCCGCCTTATTGTCGTTTGCCGTCATAAAAAGTATAACCGTATTGTTTATAAGATTATCCGACGTTACATGTTCCGCCAATCTGAAAGCTCCGCCGAAAGGAAGCATATAATCGACTATAATGCAATCGGGTATTTTTTCGTAAGTTAAATTAATAGCCTCTTCGTAGGATACCGCTACATAACATAAATATCCATCTTTTTTTAAAGAATTTTGTATAAATTTCGCATAATCTATATTCGAATCGACTATTAAAATTTTTTCCGTTAAAATATTATTTCTCATAATTTAAAACTTTTTTAATATTTTTTAATTAATTTTTTATTTTAAATTTATTATTTTATTTATTATTTAATGCACATATCTCCTTGCTTCGACATTAAATATAAGCCCTATCGACATTGAAAAAGTTAAAATAGAAGAACCTCCGCTGCTTACGAAAGGCAAAGTTAATCCGGTAATCGGCATCATTCCAACGACCATTCCTATATTGATTATAACATGGCATAAAAACATAGATATAATTCCAGCAACTATTAAAGCTCCGAGTCTGTCTTTTGCAAAATAAGCCACGGTTATTCCTCTAATGAGTATCACGGCATAGGCTATAACTACCAAACTGCTTCCCACAAATCCCCATTCTTCGCATATATTTGAAAAAATAAAATCATTCACCTGTTGCGGTATAAAATTTAATTGCGACTGACTCCCGTTTAAAAATCCTTCTCCGAATAATCCTCCGCTCCCTACCGCTATTAAAGATTGAATTATATTATAACCCGAACTTAATCGCGTTAATTGAGGATTCATAAAAACCAAAAGTCTTTCTTTCTGATAGGTTTTAAGTCCAATGTCGAATACCAAAGCGGCGCACATACTTAAAAATAAAACGAAAAACATAAACGAAAATAATTCTATATATTTATTGCTCATATAAAAATTTATCGTAAGAAGTAAAACAGCTATAAATAACAATATTCCTGCAAAATAGCCTATATAAATTCTTTGAGATAAAAAATTAAAAAGAACATTATTTATATCGTCCGACATTCTTTTATATTCCAAAAACATGGGAATCGAAAGCCCTATAATTCCTATGCTCATTAATGCTAAAATATATCTTATTGGAACGCCTCCTACAAAGAGCATGACGAATACTATAAAACAGTAAACCAAAACAGTTCCCAAATCTGGCTGCATCAAAACGAGAGCTATCGGAATAGCTATAAATAAACCAGCCAACGCGAAATATTTTTCTTCTTTTATTTTGTCTCCTATTTGGTCTAAATATCCCGCAAGAAATATTATCATTACCAATTTGCCAAACTCCGAAGGCTGCATTCCAAATAGCCAACTGCTGCTTCCGTTAATCGTAGTTCCGACATTTGGAATCAAAACCAAAATCAAAAGTATAATCATCGGTATATATAAAGACATTCTATGTTCAGCTAATTTCGTATAATTTATAAACATAGTTATGCACATAATAACCAAACCGGTAATAGAAAAAAATATATATTTCAAAAAAATCCAACTCGTTTTGCTCGCTTCGGCTGAATATGTCGAAGAATAAACCGCCACACCTCCGGCTATCATTAAGAATATTATAGCCAATAATATTTTCCAATCGAATATAAATAATCTTTTTATTTCTCTTTTCTCATTCATATCTTATCCTGCTATCTTCGTTTATGGATTTTTTATCGACGCTCTTTTCGTCATCTTCATTTTTTGCATCTTCTGCGGCGGCTTGTTCTCTTGCAAGTCTAAACTGTTCGTAAATACTTTGCATTCTATAATAGATGGAATTTCTAACTTCTACCGCGTTCTCTCCCGATAGTATCGAACGAAGCATTGCCGTAGCGATTGGTCCAGCCGTACTTCCGCCTCCGCCTCCGCTATGCTCCAACATAACCGTAACCGCTACCATATCGTCCGTAGGTCTTTGATTATAAGGTCCGAATATTGTAATCCAAGTATGGTCTTTACCTTGAGCGTTTTGCGCTGTGGAAGTTTTAGCCGCCAATTTTACATGAGGAGACCAAGCGCCGTTTCTTGCCGTTCCTCCTGCGACAGCCATTCTCATTCCTTCTTTAACTACGGTAAACATACTTTGCGGAATATCCAATTTTTTAACTATAACCTTATCGTTATTATATATAATTTCGTCCGTTTGCGAACTTCTTATTTCTTTAACTACATGAGGTCTATACATAACTCCGTCATTTATAATAGCCGATGTAGCCATATGAACCGCTATCGGAGTTGCGGACATATAACCCTGCCCTATAACATATTGCAAAGTGTCGCCGTCCCACCAATATTCCCCTATTTTTCTTCTCTTCCAATCAGCGCTTGGCACTATTCCTATTTTTTCGCCGGGCAAATCTATTCCCGTAGGCGAATTAAATCCGAACATTTCCGCATACCTTTTTATAAAATTAGGTCCTAGTTCGTAAGCCAAAGTATAAAAATAAGTATTGCAAGAATATTGAATCGCCTTATACATATTGACATAACCATGTTGCCCGGAGCATCTGTAGAATCTGTTTTCAAGCAACATACCGCCGCCACAATATCTCGTAGTGTTTGCAGCGAGTCTTCCTTCGGCTAAAGAGCCTGCCGCTGATATTAATTTGAAAGTAGAGCCCGGAGGATATCTTCCCCTTATGGCTTTATTCCAAAAAGGATTTGCCGGATTATTTATAAGTTCCAAATATTTACTTCTATCTATTTTCCCTATAAATATATTCGGGTCATACCATGGAGCGCTTACCATAGCGAGTATTTCTCCCGTCGTAGGGCGCGATACTATTATCGTTCCAATTTGTCCGTATAACAAATCTTCGGCATCTTTTTGAATTTTTGAATCTATACTTAAAACGAGTTTTTTTCCGGGAATCGGTCTTCCAACCGCCGGGCTTATCGTTTCTTTAACTCTATTTCTCGAATCTACTATCCATTGAACATATCCGTCAATACCGCGAAGTTCTTTATCGTAAAACTGCTCAACTCCCTCTTTTCCAATCATAGAATTTCTTCTATAGCCTTCTATTCTCTTGCTTTCAAATTCTTCTTGAGAGATATTTCCTATATAGCCCAATATATGAGCCATAGTCTCTCCAAGCGGATAATTTCTCACGGATTTGCTTCCGTAATAAACGCCGGGATATTCTTCCGCTCGCTCGGCTAAATAGCTTATTTGTTCCATAGTTATATTGTCCGTTATTTCGATTGACTCATAACTGTTTTTAGGAACTTTATCCAAAATCGATTTTATCTGCTTCAAATCTATATTAAATATTTTTGAAACTCTATATAAAAGCTCTTCTCTTTCAAAATAATTTTTAGGCAAATAAACGGGAATCATATACATAACATAAACTTTAATATTTTCCGCAACCATGATTCCATTTCTGTCGTATATTTCTCCTCTATGAGCTTCTATCGGTATTATTTGTTCTTTATTATTTCTCGATAAACCGCTGTAATATCTGTTCTTTATTATTTGCAAATAAAATAATCTTATTAAAAGCACAGACACGACTAAAACCGACACGAAAAGAATCACCAAAAGTTTTTTTCTATATCTAAAATCTTCTCCTACGATTTTTTTGTCTTTATTTAATTCTATCTCTAAAAAATCCATTAAATTTTATCCTCTATTATTTAATATTTATTTAATATTTAAAAATATATTTTTTAAGAATAATTTAAAATTATATTACAAAAAATACTTTTATCAATACTATAAATAACGGTATTATATTTTATAATTAAATTAAATTTTTTATTAAAACTACGCCTTTTTAAAATCTTCTTTTCAAAACTATCGCCTTATGAGGACATAATTCCTGACAACAATAGCAAGTTATACATTTATCGTAATAATATTCGGGCGGGAATTCTTTTCCTCTTTTATTAAAATTGAGAGCGAGGGGAGTTACGGGACAAACTTTAACGCAAACTCCGCATTTAACGCATTTGTCAAATTCTATAACGGGTTTCGGTATAGTTATGGCGAATAATCTTTTTATTATTGGAAATCGACTTAACTTTATTAAACTTCTGCCGATTCCGATTCTCTTATGCGGTTTTTTGAAATCCAAAACTTTAACGCTTTTAATATCATCTCCCACTATTTCTATATTTTCTTTATTTGAAAACCCGTATTTGAATCCCATTTTTATTGTTGGAATCAAATTATAATCGAAAGATATTATTTGAGAGGCTACATAGTCTAAAGCCACCGCGTCTGTAGAAAGTAATAAAACATTCAATTTTTTCGGGTTTCCGCTTCTTGGACCGTTTCCTTCCATAGCCGATATAGCATCCATTATATATAATTTCGGACTAATCAATTTATTTAAATCCAATAACATAGTAGAAAAATCATCAAAATCGGGAAGTTTCAAATGATATTCTGCCTTTCTAAAACCGGGAATGCAACCAAATTGATTTTTTACCGCCCCCGTCATAATCGTAAGAGCGTGAGATTTTAATTTTGGCAAACTTATTATAGTATCCGCTTCTATAATCGGTTTCGCTATCGTAAAACTTTTTTCTTTAATTCCTTTGTTAAAACTTAATCCGATTGGTTCTTCAAAATCAACGTATTCTATTTTAAGTCTTTCTGCTACTTCGCTTATGCCCGACTTTTGAGCGACTGAAATTCCTCTTCCCACTCCCGGAGAATCTCCGTAAGATATTTTTTTTATATTTTTAATTTTTTCTTTCAAAATAGAAATTACGGATTCGAATACAATCGGATGAGTTGTAACAGATTTTTCGGCTGTTTCGGAAGCGAGCAGATTAGGTTTTAGTAAAATTTTGTCTCCCTCTTTTATAAACGAATCGATTCCGCCAAGCAAATCAATTCCTCTATTTATCGCGTCTTTTACTTTATTCAAATCATAACTATCGCATTTAATTAACGCAACTTTACTCATAAAAATAACCTCATTAAAAAACTTATATATAAATTATAATTCAATAAAACTATATAACAAGTGGCTTTTCCGTAGATATATAGAATAATTTTCCTAGTAAGTTGCAAATTTTTTAAAGCGAAACAATCCCACAAAATAGAATTCTAAATCCTGAATAACAAAGGGCTCACCGAAGGCGTCCAGAAGGAGTAGCCCATTGTGTTAACATCTAGTTAACATCTAGAGGAAAGCACACAATGGACTTCTCTTTGGATGTTAACATAAAGTGCTTTCAATAGGAGATACAAGGGGTTTTCCAGAGGGACGCAGAGCGAAAACCCCTTGTTAT
>CAZUEE010000022.1:0-23882 GCA_964619175.1 uncultured Brachyspira sp.
CGTCAATTCCTCGTTTCAATTTTTCTCTACCATTTTCAAGTTGGTCAATATCCCGTTTTTCAAATTTCAAATTAAAATCTTCATCGCCGTCAAAAGAATCGATATATCTCGTAATATTTAAATTATAATCGTTTTCTTTAATATCTTCCAAACTTACAACTTTGCAATATTTCGATATATTTTTTCTTTTTCTGTATGCCGATTCTATTTTTATAATATCTTCTTCTCTCAATTTATTTTGTCTCTTGCCTTTGTCGTATTCTACGCTGGCGTCTATAAAAAATATATCTTTATTTTTTCTGTTATTTTTTAAAACGAGTATGCAAGTTGGAATAGAAGTTCCATAAAATAAATTTGGAGGAAGTCCGATAACCGTGTCGAGTAGATTATTTTCAACTATTTTCTGTCTTATAATTCCTTCGCTTGCTCCTCTAAATAAAACTCCATGAGGCATCACCACAACCGTTATTCCGTTTTCATTCATGCTACCAACCATATGAAGCAAAAAAGCCAAATCGCCTTTAGTTTTCGGAGGAATTCCAAATTCAAATCTTCCGTATTTGTCGTTTTCTGCAATCTCTTCTCCCCATTTATCCAAACTGAAAGGAGGATTTGCAACCACAACATCGAATTTAGATAGTTTATCTTTATCTGTGAATTTTGGTTCTTTAATCGTATCGCCCCATTCTATTTTTGCCGTATCTCCAATTTCATGCAAATGCATATTCATTCTACAAAGAGAATAAGTTTGACTGTTTTTCTCCTGTCCGTATATGGTGCAATTATCTTTCCCTATTTCTTTATTAACTTTGATTAAAAGAGAACCGCTACCGCAAGTAGGGTCGTAGACTTTCGCTCCATTTCTGTCACTTACTATCTTCGCAATAAGCATAGAAACTTCCGGAGGAGTAAAGAATTCGCCGCCTTTCTTTCCCGCATCGCTTGCAAAATTTGAAATTAAATATTCGTAAGCGTCTCCCATCACATCGTTATTTTGAAGAGCGCTCGGACTTAAATCAAGTTGATTGTCGCTAAAATCTTCTAGCAGATGTTTTAAAATAACGTTTCTAGTTTTTGTCTCTCCAAATTTATTCGAGTCGTTAAAATCTATATTGTTAAAAATTCCGTCAAATTTTTGCGGATTGTCTCTTTCGATTTTTCTTAAAGCCACATTTATAATTTCGCCTATATTCGGCGCTTCCTTATTTTTAAGCAAATATTCAAAATTCGCATCTTCGCTTATTTTATAATTCATTCTGTCAAGCGACCTTTGAAGTCTTTCGCTTTGTCCTTTATATTTTATTTCCAATTCTTTTTTCTTTTCTTTTGCAAAGTCCGATAAATATTTTACGAAAAGCATACTCAAAATATAATCTTTATAAGCGGAAGAATCTATAGAGCCTCTAAAAGTGTCGCATGCTTTCCAAACTATATTTTCTACCGTTTCTTTTGTGGTTTTATTTTGCATTATTTTCTCCTTAAAAATTTTTGATTATAATTTTTGATTTAATATTTAATTATTTTTATTTTTAATTATTTTAAAAATTTAAAAAAAGATTTTAGTTCTATATTATATTATTTTTACGATTTATGCATATTTTTTTATCGACTTTAATTAACTTTAATTGGCTGTTTATTTATACAGTTTAATAGTTAAAAAAATTTTAAAAAAAATATAAAAAAACGCTTGACATTTTTTTTAAATATTGTATAATTTTCTAACTTTCGTTAAAACGATTAAAGCGTTTAATATAATTTTTAAATAATATTAATCGCTCGATATTTAATATATCGTTTCGTATTTAGGGATTAGCGATTTAATATAAGTTCCAATTATTTGGGGCTTGATATAAATTAAATTTTGATTTATAATTTTAGTTTATATAATAAATAAAAAAGGTTAGAGGTTTTATATTGTATGCCTACAATTAATCAATTAATAAGGAAAGGACGCAAGCGAATATTGAATAAGACTAAATCGCCCGCGCTAATGAAATGCCCTCAAAGAGAAGGCGTATGCACTCGTGTGACTACGACTACTCCTAAAAAACCTAATTCGGCAATGCGTAAAATCGCCCGTGTGAGAGTGACGAATGGAATAGAGGTTACGGCTTATATTCCGGGCATAGACCATACGCTTCAAGAACATAACCGAGTTTTGATAAGAGGTGGACGGGTTAAAGATTTGCCGGGATGTCGTTATCATATAGTTAGAGGAAGCAGAGAAGCTACGGGCGTTGAAAAGAGAATGAAAGCCAGAAGTAAATACGGAACTAAAAAACCTAAGGCTTAATGGAGTAATATAATGGCAAGAAGAAGAAGAGCGCAAACGAGAAAAATTGTAGCCGACCCAATTTACGGAAGTGATATTATAAGTAAATTTATAAATAAACTTATGTATGACGGTAAAAAGAGCAAGGCTGAAAATATATTTTATAAAGCGATGGATTTGGTTAAAGATAAAACGGGAAAAGACGGGCTTACCGCTTTTAACGAAGCTATAGGAAATATCAAACCTCGAGTGGAAGTAAAGTCGCGAAGAGTTGGAGGTTCTACATATCAAGTCCCTGTGGATGTTCGCCCCGAAAGACAAAATTCGTTGGCATTTAAATGGCTTATAAACGCATCGAGAAAAAGAAGCGGAAAAAGTATGGTTGAAAGATTATCAAACGAAATAGTGGATGCTATAGAAGGCAAAGGAAAAGCGGTAGAACAAAAAGAAACAGTTCATAGAATGGCTGAAGGTAATAAAGCTTTCGCTCATTTTAGGTGGTAATAGTTTTATGGTTGTTTTGTTTAAGGTTAAGGAGAAAAATTAAGTGGCAAGGCAAATTTCTTTGGAAAATACGCGTAATATCGGTATTATGGCTCATATAGATGCGGGAAAAACCACTTTAAGCGAAAGAATATTATATTTTACGGGAAAAACTCATAAAATCGGCGAGGTGCATGAAGGCGCTGCGGAAATGGATTGGATGGAACAAGAAAGAGAAAGAGGAATTACAATTACATCAGCTGCGACCACATGTTTTTGGAATGGTAATCGTATTAATTTGATTGACACCCCGGGTCATGTCGACTTTACGGTTGAAGTTGAAAGGTCTTTGAGAGTTTTAGATAGTGCCGTTGGAGTCTTTTGTTCCGTTGGAGGAGTTCAACCTCAAAGCGAAACGGTATGGAGACAAGCAAGTAATTATAAAATTCCAAGAGCAATTTTTGTAAATAAAATGGATAGAATCGGAGCTAATTTTTACTCCGTTTTGGAACAGACAAGAAATAGATTAAAAGCCAATAGTCATCCGGTTGTAATACCTATAGGTTCAGAAAGTAATTTTGAAGGCGTTATCGATTTGGTGAAAATGAAAGAAATAATTTGGACTTCCGAAGATGGCATGAATATGGAAGAGCGAGATATTAGAGCCGAATTAAAAGAAGACGCCGAAAAATATAGAAACGAATTATTGGAAGCGATAGTGGAATACGATGACGAAGCTATGAATAAGTTTTTTGAAGGCGAAGAAATAGATATTCCTACCATAAAAAGACTTATAAGAGAGGCTACAATATCGGCTAATTTCTTCCCGATGTTTTGCGGGACCGCTTTCAAAAATAAAGGAATTCAAGTTTTAATAGATGCTGTTATAGATTATTTGCCTTCCCCGATAGATAGAGCAGAAATAGAAGGAATGGATTTGAACGGGCATGAGGTAGTAAGAAAAATATCGGATGATGAAAAATTTAGCGCTTTGGCATTTAAAATAATGACCGACCCGCATGTGGGAAAAATAGCGTTTTTCAGAGTTTATTCGGGTATGCTCGAAGCTGGTTCTTATGTATATAATGCCACGAAAGGCAAAAGAGAGAGAATCGGAAGAATACTTCAAATGCATGCCAACAAAAGGGAGGAAATTGAAACAGTTTATTCGGGCGATATAGCGGCGGCTGTAGGTTTGAAAGATACCACTACTGGTGATACTTTATGTCCAGAAAACGCTCCTATAATACTTGAAGCGATTAATTTCCCAGAACCCGTTATTAATGTGGCGATAGAACCTAGAACCAAAGGCGATAGAGATAAAATGTCGATTGCTTTATCGAGATTGGCTGAAGAAGACCCTACTTTTAGAGTTAGTTTTGACGAAGAGACGGGACAAACTATTATTGCGGGAATGGGAGAATTGCATTTAGAAATTATATGCGATAGAATGAAGAGAGAATATAAGGTTGAGGCGAATGTAGGACGACCTCAAGTTTCTTATAGAGAAGGCATTAAGAAAACGGTTGAAGTTCAAGGTAAATTTGTTCGTCAATCTGGCGGTAAAGGTCAATACGGCGATGTATGGTTGAGAGTAGGACCTAACGAAGCTAATGCCGGATTTAAATTTAATAATGAGATAGTCGGAGGAGTCGTTCCAAGGGAATATATACCTGCGGTTGAAAAAGGATGTCTGGAAGCTATGAATACGGGAGTTTTGGCAAATTATCCGATGCTCGATGTGATAGTTTCCGCTTTTGATGGCTCTTTTCACCCTGTGGATTCTTCCGAAATGGCATTTAAAATCGCAGCATCAATAGGTTTCAAAGACGGTTGTAAAAAAGCCGACCCTTATTTGTTAGAACCTATGATGAGTGTAGAAGTTATGACTCCTGAAGATTATATGGGAGATATTATAGGGGATTTGGCTTCTAGAAGAGGGCAAGTTCATGGATTTACCGACAAATCGGGTTATAAATCCATAAACGCAACCGTGCCGCTTGCCGAAATGTTCGGTTATACTACTAGTATAAGAAATGTTTCGCAGGGAAGAGCGAGCTATACGATGCAATTTTCTCATTATGAGGAAGTGCCTAAAAATGTGGCGGAAGAGATTATAGGCGCAAGAATGGGTAATGCTAAATAATAAAATTAGAATAAATAAAAAATAAATTTCCTAAATAATAGGGATAAAATGGAGGATAAAAATGGCAGGAACTTATGACGGTAAAAAGGTGCATGTAAACGTTGGAACGATAGGACACGTTGACCATGGTAAAACTACATTAACAGCGGCAATAACGGCGGTATCGTCCGCTATGTTTCCCGATACGGTTCAAAAAGTAACTTATGATTCGGTTGCTAAGGCATCCGAAAGTCAAGGACGACGCGACTCTACGAAAATTTTGACTATCGCGACTTCGCATGTTGAATACGAATCGGACAGCAGGCATTATGCCCATGTGGATTGTCCGGGACACGCTGACTATATTAAAAATATGATAACGGGAGCCGCTCAAATGGACGGAGCTATATTGGTAGTATCGGCTGAAGACGGTGTTATGCCTCAAACTAAAGAGCATGTTCTTTTGTCAAGGCAAGTTGGCGTTAATTATATAGTCGTATTCTTAAATAAATGCGATAAATTGGACGACCCTGAAATGGCGGAAATAGTTGAAGCGGAAGTAATAGATGTTTTAGACCATTACGGTTTTGACGGAAGCAAAACTCCTATTATTAGAGGAAGCGCTATTAAGGCGATTCAAGCTATAGACGCGGGAAAAAATCCAAGAGAAGATGCTGATTGTAAATGTATAATGGACCTTTTGAACGCTTTGGATACTTATATTCCAGAACCAGTGAGAGAGGTTGATAAAGATTTCTTAATGTCTATAGAAGATGTTTATTCTATTCCTGGAAGAGGAACGGTTGTTACGGGCAGAATAGAAAGAGGAAAAATCACAAAAGGCGACGAAGTTGAAATAGTAGGTTTAAGAGAAACTCAAAAAACTACTTGCACGGGCGTTGAGATGTTTAAGAAAGAAGTTGTAGGAATAGCCGGATATAATGTCGGATGTCTTTTAAGAGGTATCGAAAGAAAAGCCGTTGAAAGAGGACAGGTATTATCTAAACCTGGAACTATAACTCCGCATAAGAAATTTGAAGCGGAAGTTTATATTCTTAAAAAAGAGGAAGGCGGAAGACATAGCGGTTTCGTAACGGGTTATAGACCGCAAATGTATTTTAGAACTACGGATGTTACGGGAGTAATAAATTTACCAGAAGGTTCTCAAATGATAATGCCGGGCGACAACGCTAATTTAACCATAGAATTGATTAGTCAAATCGCTATGGAAGAGAAACAAAGATTCGCTATAAGAGAAGGCGGTAAAACCGTAGGAAATGGCGTTGTAACAAAAATTTTAGAGTAAGGATTTAATAAGGGTGTAATATTATAAATTATGCCCTTTTATAATAAATGAGATTAAGCGAGTAATTCAAGCTATGAAAGAACAGAAAATACGAGTTAAATTAAAAGCTTTTGATATTGAGCTTATTGACCAATCGGCTCAATCTATAGTCGATAGCGTTAAGAAAACTGGAGCAAGAGTTTCGGGACCTATACCTTTGCCTACGAGTATACGAAAGGTGACGGTAATAAGAAGTCCGCATGTTAATATTAAATCCAGAGAGCAGTTTGAGATGCGTATCTATAAGAGACTTATAGATATATTCGAGGTAACTCCTCAAACTACGGAATCTCTAAAAAAATTGGCGCTTCCAGCTGGAGTAGATGTTCAGCTTAAATAAGCGTCTATTAAAGATAAAGCTTTACTACGATTTATCTGTAATAGTTTGATATTTGTGTATTAAAAAGTAGTAAAATCATTATAGAGGATTCGCCGATGGTAGGAATAATTGGCAAAAAATTGGGCATGACTACGGTATTTGACGAAACGGGAAACGCTATAGCCGTAACGGTTGTAGAGGCCGGTCCATGCACGGTAATGCAGATAAGAGATAATGAGAAAGACGGTTATAATGCTATTCAATTGGGCTATGGAAGCATAAAAGAAAAGCATTTGAAAAAGCCGCAAATAGGACAATTTAAAAAGATGAATTTAGAGCCTAAGAAATATTTAAAAGAATTTAGAATCGACAATACGAGTTCTTATTCCGTTGGGCAAGAGCTTAAAGTCGATATATTTCAAACGGGCGATTTTATAGATGTTAGTTCTTTAAGTAAAGGACGAGGTTTTGCTGGAGTTATGAAAAGGCATAATTATGACGGCGGACCTATGAGCCATGGTTCTAATTTTAGAAGAAGAGCGGGTTCTATAGGTTGTAATAGCTATCCTTCCAGAGTATGGAAAGGAAAAGGTATGCCGGGACATATGGGTAACGCGCTAACTACTATACAGAATTTAAAAGTTATCGATATAAGACCCGAAGATAACTTGATTATGATAAAAGGCGCCATACCCGGAGCTGTTAATAGTATAGTAAAATTGACTTCAGCCGTAAAAAAACTTAACAAAAAAAAGAATTCCATGATATGATAAATGGATATAATTAAGCAGGATAAATTAAAATGGAAGTAGTAATACTAAATGAAAACGGAGATAATGCGGGCAATTTGGAGGTTGTTGACGAGATTTTCAAATCGGAAGTCAATAGTAATCTGCTCTATGAAGCTATAAAAAACGAACTCGCTAATAGGCGTCAAGGAACGCATTCTACCAAAACGAGAGCCGAAGTTTCAGGAGGCGGTAAAAAACCTTGGAGACAAAAAGGAACGGGAAGAGCGAGAGCGGGTTCTAGAAGGTCGCCTATATGGGTAGGAGGAGGAAAAGCGCATACTCCGAAACCGAGAGATTATAGCTATAGATTGCCTAAAAAAGTTAAACGAAAAGCTTTATTGTCCGTTTTGTCTTTGAAATACGGCGCTAATGTTCTAAAGGTTTTTGAAGATTTTACTTTTGACGCTCCGAAAACTAAAAGAATGGCGAGCTTTATAAGTAAAGTTAAAGAACCTAAAAGCAGGAAAGTGGCTTTTGTGGTTGGTAAGGACGAAGCTTTAGGAGATAATTATAATAAATTGTTATTATCTTTAAGGAATATTAAGGATTTAAAACTTGTAAATGCCGACAGTATGGCTATTCATCCTTTATATTACGCCGATGAAGTATATTTTACAAAAACTGCTTTATCTAAATTAAACGATAGGATTAAGGGTTAAGAACTATGAGTATGTATTCGCTTTTAATTGAACCTATACTTACGGAAAAGAGCAATATTTTGAGAACCGAGCCGAGAGGAACGGAAAAGAGATATTATGTATTTAAAGTAAGACGAGACGCTAATAAATCAGAATTGATGAAGGCGGTTGAAAAAATTTTTAATGTTCATCCGCTTGATTGCAAGATAATAAATGTTAAACCTAAAAAGAAAAATCGTAGAATGAGCAAACGAGGATATACTCGAAGCTATAAGAAAGCGATAATAGTTCTTGACGGTAAAGAGAAAATAGATATAGTAAAATAATTGAGGAATAAAGATGGCTATTAAGAAATTTAAACCTACTACTCCAAGTTTGCGTTATCGAACCGTGGTTGATTTTTCGGATATTACCACAAACGAGCCTTGTAAATCTTTGGTATCGGGCAAAAGGCGTATAAACGGACGAGGTTCTAATGGACGTATAACTATGCGTCGTCGCGGAGGCGGGCATAAAAAACTTTTTAGATTTATTGATTTTAGAAGAGATAAACATGATGTGGAAGCGAAAGTCGTTTCTGTGGAATATGACCCAAATAGAAGCGCGTATATAGCCCTTTTGAATTATACCGACGGAGAGAAAAGATATATAATATATCCTTTAGGTTTGAATGTTGGGGATAGAGTTATAAGCGGAGAGAACGCTAAAGTTAGAGTGGGTTGTAGTTTGCCTTTAAGAAAAATACCTTTAGGAACTATAATACATAATATAGAATTAACCCCGGGAAAAGGCGGGCAGTTAGTTAGAGCGGCGGGCGGCGGTGCTCAAATTACGGCTAAAAGCGGCGGTTATTGCGTAATAAGACTTCGTTCGGGAGAAGAGAGAAGAATATTGGAAAATTGCTACGCTACGATAGGGCAAATAGGCAATTTAGACCATTTTAATACTACGGACGGCAAGGCTGGAACTACGAGACATAAAGGCAGAAGACCTAAAGTTAGAGGAGTCGTAATGAATCCGGTAGACCACCCGCATGGAGGAGGAGAAGGCAAGAGCGGACAGGGTAATCCGCATCCCGTATCTCCTACAGGAATTCCGACCAAAGGATATAAAACGAGAAAGAAAAATAAATATTCGGATAGATTAATAATTAAAAGAAGAGGGGGTAAGAAATAATGTCTCGCTCTATTAAGAAAGGACCTTTTGTTGATAAAAATCTTTTTAAGAAGATACAGGCTGGAGATAATAAGCATCAAATAAAAACTTATAGCAGGGCTTCGACTATTATTCCAGAAATGATAGGTTATACTATAAATGTGCATAATGGAAAAACTTTTGTGGCTGTTTATATACAAGAAAATATGATTGGGCATAAATTGGGAGAATTCGCTCCTACGAGAACATTTCGTTCCCATGCGGGAGCCGCTAAAGTTGGTAAAAAATAAGGATTTTGTATTATGGATTATAAGGTAAGAGTTCGTTATTTGCGTATAGGACGCAGAAAAATCGCAAGGTTGATTCCTTTTATTAAAGGAGAATATGTTAATCATGCAATAGCCAATTTGACGGCTATGCCTCAAATGTCTTCTATTGTTTTAAGAAAAGCGATAAAAAGCGGAATAGCCAACGCAATATTTCAATCGAGGAATATTAATCCCGATACTTTATGGGTTAAAACCGCTCTTGTTGATAAAGCGGCTATGTTAAAACGAATACGACCGGCAAGTAGAGGAAGCGCCGACCCTATATTGAAGAGGCTCTCTCATATTACTATAGTATTAAGTGACGATAAGAAGCCCGAAAAGAAAAAAATAAAAACTGTGGCTAAAAAAGAAGAAAGCCCAAAAACTGCGGAGGTATAAAATGGGTCAAAAGGTTAGTCCGATAGGTTTAAGACTTGGAATAAATAAAACTTGGTCAAGCAGATGGTTTGAAGATAATAGAAGTTATGCAGATAGTTTGCATGAAGATTTGTCTATCAGACGATATATAATGGATTATTATTATAAAACTTTAAAAGAAGAGCATAAAAAAATCGGCGGTAAAAAAGACGCTTTCGACCCAGCGATATCAAATATAGAGATAGTTCGTTTCCCCGATAGAATAAATGTCTTTATAGCTACGGCAAGAGCGGGTATAGTTATAGGACCTAAAGGGCAGAGAGTCGAAATAGTTAAAAATGTTATACAAAAAATGGTAAAAAAACCGGTTCAAGTTTCCATAAAAGAAATTAAAGAAGCGGAGTTGGACGCCACTTTAGCTGCTCAAAATGTCGCTCGTCAATTGGAAATGCGCGTGGCTTTTAGAAGGGCTATGAAAAGCGTTATAACTCAAGCGATGAAAAAAGGAGCTAAAGGCATTAAAGTTATGTGTTCTGGTCGTTTGGCTGGAGCCGATATAGCGAGAACTGAACAATATAAAAACGGTTCCGTGCCTTTGCATACTTTAAGAGCTAATATAGATTATGGAACGGCGGAAGCTACCACGACTTTCGGAATAATCGGAGTGAAAGTTTGGATATATAAAGGCGAGATTCTTGATAAAAAAGAACAAAAGCAGGATGATGCTGGCGAAGTTATAAGCTCTAAAGGAGATAGATAATGTTACAACCTTCAAGAACAAAATATCGTAAACAGCATAGAGGCAGGATGAAAGGAAACTCTAAAAGAGGCAGTAATTTGACTTTTGGAGATTACGGTTTAATGGCGTTAGAGCCGGTGTGGTTAACGGATAGACAAATCGAAGCTGCTCGTATAGCCATATCTAGACATGTAAAACGGGTTGGTAAAATGTGGATAAAAGTATTTCCCGATAAACCTTATACTAAAAAGCCAGCGGAAACTAGAATGGGTAAAGGTAAAGGTAATGTCGAATATTGGGTGGCTGTGGTAAAACCCGGAAAGGTTATATTTGAAATAGCCGGCGTTCCCGAAGAATTGGCTCAATCGGCTTTTAGATTGGCAGGATTCAAACTTCCGATTAAAACGAAGTTTATTAAGAGGGAGGCTATATAATGGCTAAAAATAAAGACTATAAGTCGTTGGGTTTGGAAGAGCTTAAAAGCGAACTTTTGAAATTAGAAAAAGAATATCAAGAACATAGATTTGAAAAAGTCGTTGGAGATGCGAGACAAACGCATCAACTTAAAAAGGCTCGTAAAGATATAGCTAAAGTTAAAACTTTTATTCGCCAATATGAACTTGGTATTAAAAAATAGGTGAGGTATTATTGTGGAGAGCAAAGCAAGAAAATATAAAAGAGTGCTTGAGGGAATAGTAGTTTCTGATAAGATGGATAAAACTGTCGTTATAAAAGTGGAAATAAGACAGAAACATCCTCTTTATGGAAAAACTATAAGTAAAAACAAACGGTATAAAGTTCATGATGAAAGAAATGAATGTGCCGAAGGAGATTTGGTAAGAGTAATAGAATGCCGACCTATAAGCAAAGATAAAAAATTTAGATTGTTGAAGATATTAAAGAAAGCCGAGCGCGTGGAAAAAGATTCTATGGATAGCGAAGTGGAGAATGTTCTAAAACGAGAAAAACATGCTCCAGAAAAAAGCGTTGCGCAAACGGTTGAAGGAGAGTAAGATGATACAAACGCCGACTACTCTTAATGTAGCCGATAATACCGGCGTAAAAAAGTTAAAGTGTATTAAAGTCTTGGGCGGAAGCAGACGCAGATACGCTACTTTGGGAGATATAATAGTTTGTTCCGTTGTGGATATTATACCCACTTGTTCGATTGAAAAAGGCAAAGTGGTAAAAGCCGTTATAGTTAGGGTAAAAAAAGAAGTTAGGCGAAATGACGGTTCTTATATACGATTTGACGAGAATGCCGCCGTTATAGTGGACGATAAAAAAGAGCCTCGCGGAAAGCGTATATTTGGTCCGGTTGCCCGAGAACTCAGAGATAAAGGTTTTATGAAAATAGTTTCGCTTGCTCCAGAAGTAATATAGAAGATTAATATAAGGGTAATATAATGAAAAAGAAATTAAATTTGAGTAATACTAAATATAGAATTAAAAAAGGCGATACTGTCGAGGTAATTTCGGGTGAAAATAGCGGAAAACGAGGAGAAGTATTGTCTATCGACAGAGGAGCGGGCAGAGTTTTGGTAAAAGATGTAAATATGATAAAAAAAACCATGCCTAAATCGCAAGAAAATCAAAAGGGAGGCATAGTGGAAAGAGAAGCTTCCATACATATGTCAAATGTAATGGTAGTCGATAAATCGGGAAAAGCTACAAGAATCGGCATGAAAAATATCGATGGTAAATTAAAAAGATATTCCAAAAAATCAGGCGAAGTTCTCGATAAGTAGAGGTGTTAATTATGTCAGCGTTAAAAGATAGATACGAAAGAGAAATTAGACAGTCTATATTAAAAGATATGAATCTTAGCTCTATTATGGCAGTTCCTAAAATAGAGAAGATAATTATCAATATGGGAATAAAGATGGCTGTTCAAGATAAAAAATATGTGGATTCCGCAGTCGAAGAGCTTACTCAAATAGCGGGACAGAGAGCGGTTATTACAAAGGCAAAAAAATCTATAGCGAATTTTAAATTGCGACAAGGCATGTCTATAGGATGCAGAGTAACTTTAAGAGGCGACAGAATGTATGACTTTTTAGAAAGGCTTATATTTATAGCTTTGCCTCGAGTTAGAGACTTTCAAGGAATTCCGAGAAGAGGATTTGACGGAAACGGCAATTATAATTTAGGAATAAAAGAACATATTATATTTCCAGAAATAAGTTTTGATAAAACCGATGCCGTAAAAGGCTTAAATATAACTATAGTAACTACTGCGGATAATGACGAAATGGCTCGAGCCTTATTGGAACGAGTGGGATTGCCATTTCGCGCCGCACCTAAAAGTCAGGAGAATAAATAATGGCTAGATTAGCGCTTAAAATTAAAGCTACGAAAAAACAAAAATATAAAACGAGACAATATAATCGTTGTCCTATATGCGGAAGACCTCGCGCTTATATAAGACAATATAAAATGTGCAGAATATGTTTTAGAGATTTAGCTAATAAAGGTTTGATTCCGGGCGTTACTAAATCAAGTTGGTAATTTTTGGAATTTTAAGGAGATTATAAATGAGTGTTCATGACCCTATAGCGGATGCTCTAACCGTTATCAGAAACGGTTGCAGAGCCAAAAAAGAAAATGTAACCATACCGTTTTCTACAAAAATGGAAAATATACTTGAAATTTTGAAAAAAGAAGGTTATATTAACGACTTTAATAAAGTGGAAGTAAAAAATAAAAATTTCTTTCGTATAGAAATCGATTTGAAATATTATGAAGGAAATTCCGTAATCGAAGGAATACAAAGAGTATCGACGCCGGGACTTAGAGTTTATACTTCGGTAGATTCCATACCTCAAGTAAAAAACGGTTTCGGTATATCCGTAATATCTACAAGTAAGGGAGTTATGACGGATAAACAGGCAAAAAAAGAAAATGTCGGCGGCGAAGTTTTATGTTATGTATGGTAATGAGAGGATATAATAATGAGTAGATTGGCTAATAAACCTATACAGATTCCAGATGGAGTCGATGTTAAAATAGACGGACATAAAATAACCGTAAAAGGAAAAAGAGGGGAGTTGACAAGAGAGTTTTTTGATTATATAATATTTGAACTTGATAACAAAGTTCTTTGGGTTAAACCTCCTAAAATAGCAAGTGACGATGAAAAAGCCATTAAGGAAAATAAATCCAAATATTCGGCTCAATTGGGTTTGGTATGGAAGCTTATATATAATATGATAGAAGGCGTTAATTCTGGCTATAAGAAAGTTTTGCAATTGGAAGGCACGGGCTATCGTTCCAATGTTCAGGGCGATATTATAACTTTGCAATTGGGTTTTTCAAACGATATTAAAATGAAAATACCCGAAGGAATAAAGGTAACCGTAGAAAAAGACACAAAAATTACTATAGAAGGCAACGATAAAGAACAAGTAGGCGAACTCGCTATGAATATTAAAAAGAAAAGACCCGTAGAACCTTATAAAGGCAAAGGGGTTAGATTTGAAGGCGAGTATGTAAAACATAAAGAAAGTAAAAAAGCCGCCAAATAAAGGGGAGATTATGGGATTAAGAGAAAAGATTAAATCTCAAAGAGAAAGAAGAAAGAGAAGCATTCGTATAAAAATAGAGGGCAATTCTGAACGTCCGAGACTTACGGTTTATAAGAGTCTTAAGTATATATCCGCTCAAATTGTGGACGATAGCAAAGGTATAACTTTAGTATCCGCATCTTCTCAAGAAAAAGATATGAAAAGCGGTAAAAATATAGATGTGGCAAAAGAGGTAGGCAAAACTTTGGCGAATCGGGCAAAAGATAAAAATATAAATCAAGTTATATTTGATAGAAACGGTTATATATATCATGGAAAGGTAAAATCTTTGGCTGACGGAGCCAGAGAATCGGGATTGAAATTTTAAGGAGTGGGGATTTAATGAGTAATAACGGTCATAATGAAGAAAAAAATATGTATGAAGAGCGTCTTATAACTTTAAATAGAGTGGCTAAAGTTATGAAAGGCGGAAGAAGATTTAGATTCGCCGCATTAATGGTTTTGGGAGATAAAAACGGACATGTGGGATTAGGATACGGTAAAGCCAACGAAGTTCCCGATGCCATAAGAAAAGCTATAGAACAGGCTAAAAAAAATATGATAGAAGTTAATTTGAAAGGCGAAACTATACCTCATAATACTGTAGGAGTATTTAGAAGCAGTAGAATAATTATGAAACCGGCATCTAAAGGAACGGGAGTTATTTCCGGAGGTCCCGCTCGCGCAGTATTGGAATTGGTCGGAGTAAAAAATATTCTTTCAAAATCTCTCGGCAATAATAACGCTATGAATTTGGCTAAAGCAACTTTTGAAGGACTTAAATCTTTGAAAACGGTAGAACAGATGGCTAATAAGAGAGGCGTTAGTATAGAACAAATTTACGGGAAGGTGGAATAATGTCTAAAGTCGTTATAAAATTAATTAAATCTCCCATAGGATACGAAAAATCTCAAAGGGATACGGTAATCGCTTTAGGTTTCAAAAAGAGAAGAAGAATCGTTGAGCATGAAGCCACTCCTCAAATAAAGGGAATGATAAATAAAATTTCGCATCTTCTTAAAGTAGAGTATAAGTGAGGGTTTTAATAAATGGCACAGGAAAATACAAAAATATTAGCCGCTCCCAAAGGTTCGAGTAAGAAACCTCATAGAGTAGGACGCGGACAAGGTTCTGGTTGGGGATGCACCGCCGGTAGAGGAGATAAAGGCGCACAATCTCGCGCTGGGTATAGCAGGAGAGCGGGCTTTGAAGGCGGCCAGATGCCTTTGCATAGAAGAATTCCCAAAAGCGGTTTTAATAATTCGGCGTTTAAAAAATCGGTTAATATTATTAATGTTGGAGAATTGGATTCTATAGGAAATAACGAAATATCGAGAGAAACTTTATTGAAATTAGGATATTTATCTTCGAGTAGAGACTATATAAAACTTCTTTCTATGGGCGAAGTAAAAAATGCGATTACTATTACGGTGGATATGGCAAGTAAAAAGGCTATAGAAAAGATTGAAAAATCGGGCGGCAAAGTTATAATAAACGAAAGAAAAAAATATATTAGAGATAAAAAAGATATTAAATCTTAAGTAGGGTAATCAAATGTTCAAGTCATTAACTAATATATTTAGAGTGCAAGAATTAAGAAGCAGAATTCTGTATACTGTTTTGGCTATTTTAATTTATAGAATAGGAAGCCATATACCTACGCCCGGTATAGACCCTACGGCTCTTTTGGGATTTTTATCTTCTGCTCAAGGCGGAGGTGGACTCTTAACGATTATGGATTTATTTTCAGGTGGAGCTTTATTTAGATTTTCTATATTGGCTTTGGGTATTATGCCTTATATATCCTCTTCGATTATTATGCAATTGCTTGGAGTCGTTATCCCCGCTTTGGAAAGAATGCAAAAAGAAGGAGAAAGCGGAAGAAAAAAGATAAATCAATATGTTAGATATTTAACTTTAGTTCTTTGTATAATACAATCGGCGGCTATGGCGAGTTGGATTCAGAGTATAAACGAAGGCGCTATGATATATATGAATCCCGGTTTGGGCTTTATTCTTATAGTGGTTGCAACTGCTACGGCTGGAACTATGTTTTTAATGTGGCTTGGAGACCAAATTACCGAAAGAGGACTCGGAAATGGAATATCGGTTATAATATTTGCAGGTATAGTGGCTCGTATTCCTGCCGGCGTTTACGATATGTTTCAAAAGAGAGACAGCGAATATTTGAATTCTTTAGTTATAGTTCTTTTCTTTATAATATTTGCCGTAGTTATTTTCTGTGTAGTTTATGAAGAAAGCGGACAGAGAAGAATTCCCGTTCAGTATGCTAAAAGGGTTGTTGGAAGAAAAGTTTTCGGAGCTCAATCCACTCATATACCTTTTAAAATCAATCCGTCCGGAGTTATACCTATAATATTTGCTTCGGCGTTGATGGCTATTCCTGCTCAAATAGCTAGTTTGACGAGAGGGGTTCGATGGAGATGGTTAGACTCTTTACTTGGATTTTTCTCTTATGGAAGTTGGGCGTATATAATTTTATATTGTCTATTGGTTATAATGTTCGCTTATGTGTATACTTCGGTGCAATTTAATCCGGACGATATAGCGGAAAATCTTAAAAAACAGGGCGGTTTTATACCGGGTTATAGACCGGGAACTCAGACTGCCGAATATCTTAAAACGGTATTGGGAAGAATAACCATTGGCGGTTCTATATTTTTAGCGGCTATTGCCGTATTCCCAGACCTTATGTCGAAGATTCCCATATTCGCTCCTTTTAAGGGAACGAATAATTCTTTGGTTTATTTGATGGGCGGAACTTCGGTTATGATTAGCGTGAGTGTAGCCGTAGAATTATTAAAACAAATAGAGTCGTATTTGCAAATGCATAATTATGACGGCATATTAAAAAAATCTAAAGTGCGAAGGTAAATTATGGCTGAAAAAGAAACTATCGAAGTAGAAGGAACCGTGGTCGAGCCTTTGCCAAACGCCACTTTTAGAGTAGAACTTGAAAACGGGCATAAAATATTGGCTCATATATCGGGTAAGATGCGTATGAATTTTATTCGTATTCTTCCGGGCGATAAAGTGACTATAGAAATGTCTCCCTACGATTTAACTAAGGGAAGAATAATTTATCGCTATAAGTAAATAAATGGAGATAATTATAATGAAAGTAAAAAGTTCGATAAAAAAACGATGTAACGACTGCCAAATAGTTAAAAGGAAAGGCATAGTCAGAGTTATATGTAAAAAAAATCCAAGACATAAACAAAAGCAAAAATAATTTTAAGTTTTAAGGAGAAAATAAACAATGGCTCGATTGATGGGTGTTGAAATAAGAAATAATAAAAGAATAGAGATAGCTCTTACCGATATATACGGAATAGGAAGAACATTGGCTCATGTTATATGCGATAAAGCCAATATAGATTATTCTGTGAAAGCTAAAGACCTTACGGACGCTCAAATAACAGCTTTAAGAGATGCCATAGAATCGACTACCAAAGTCGAAGGCGATTTGAGAACGGAATTATTTAATAATATAAAGCGTTTAAAAGACATTCACTCCTATAGGGGAATGAGGCATATTAAGAGACTTCCCGTGAGAGGACAGAGAACGAGAACGAATTCTAGAAATGCAAGAGGCGGCGGAGTAAGAAAAGCCATAGCGGGCAAGAAAAAAGCGCCGGGTAAAAAATAAACTTTAAAATTTAATGGAGGATTAATTAGTGGCAACTCAAAAAGGTAGAAAAACCGTAAAAGATAAAAAAGTTAAGAGAGATAAAAGAGTCGAGGCTTTTGGAATAGTGCATATAAAGGCAAGTTTTAATAATACTATAGTTACCATAACCGACCGTAATGGCAATACTTTATCTTGGGCAAGCGCAGGATTGGACGGAGATTATAAAAGCAGTAAAAAAGCGACTCCGTTTGCAGCTCAGGTTGCGAGCGAAAAAGCTTCAAAAAAAGCTTACGAAATGGGAGTTCGAGAAGTCGATGTTTATGTAAAAGGACCGGGTATGGGTAGAGAAAGTTCCATAAGAGCCGTAGAAGCCGCCGGTTTAAAGGTTAAACTTATTAAAGATGTTACGCCTATGCCTCATAACGGATGTCGTCCTAAAAAGAGAAGAAGAATATAATTGGGAGTTTATAAATATGGCAAGATATAGAGATGCAAGTTGCAGATTATGTCGCAGAGAACGAATAAAACTTATGTTAAAAGGCGATAGATGCGTTAGTGCAAAATGCGCCATAACCAAAAGAAGAGATGTTCCAGGTCCCGTTAATCGCAAAATGAAGCAATTATCGGAATATGGAGTTCAGATGAGAGAAAAACAAAAAGTTAAACGAATATACGGTATTTTAGAGAGACAATTTAGAAATTATTATCATGAAGCTATTCGTATAAGCGGGGTTTCGGGAGAAAATTTGCTTAGATTATTGGAATTGCGTTTGGATAATGTGGTTTATAGATTAGGACTCGCCAAAAGCAGGTCGCAAGCGAGACAATTCGTATATCATGGATTTATATCCGTTAATGGTAAAAAAATGACAATCCCATCGTATTGCGTGAAAGTGGGAGATAAAATTTCTATTACGGATAGAGGAAACGTCGTAGGACAATTTAAAGAGATAGTAGAGGATTTAAAAAACGAATATGTTCCCGCATGGCTTAGTTTGGATTTGTCAAGCAAAACGGGTGAAATAGTGACTTTACCTATAAGAGAACATATAGAGTATCCTATTAACGAACAGCTCATAATCGAGTATTATTCTAAATAACGGCATAAGGGGTATTATAAGAATGGCATTAAAAGAAATATTGGAATCTATCAGGCATCCGCATAAAGTGACTTTTGAATCTAAAGATTTAACTTCTAATTACGGAAAATTTGTGGCTCAGCCTTTTGAAAGAGGATATGCCGTTACGATAGGTAACGCTTTAAGAAGAGTATTATTATCTTCTATACCGGGATACGCCATTACGGCTATTAAAATAAAAGATGTTACTAACGAATTTGAAAATGTGGAAGGTATGAAAGAAGATACTTTGGTTATGATAATGCATCTTAAAAATGTTGTGGTTTCTCTTCCTGATAATATAGAAAGCAAAACGGTTCATATAAAAAAAGAAGGTCCTTGTATTATAAAAGCTGGGGATTTGGTAGAATCAGACTCGGAAGTAAAAATTTATAATCCCGATTATTATATAGCCACGATAGCGGAAGGTTATAGTTTTGAAATGGATATTCAAATAGAGGGAGGTTACAGCTATGTTCCAGCAGAAATGTCAGCCGAATTGTTAAACGATATTAACGCTATAGTAATAGACGCCATATATTCGCCTATAGTAAGTGTAAATTATACAGTCGACCCTATAAGAGTGGGGCAGAGAGTAGATTATGGAAAACTTACTTTGGAAATAGAAACTAAAGGAAGTATAGCTCCCGATAGAGCTTTGTCTTGGGCGGCTAAAATATTGAGAGATAATTTAACTTCTTTTATGTTGCCCGAAGAAGCGGAAGAAGGCGATGAAAAATTGGAAGAGGATACTAAAAATTCCGTTTTGGAATCTTTGAAAGATAAAAATGTAGATGAAATAGAATTTTCCGTTAGAACGGCAAATTTCTTAATGACTTCTGATTTGAAGACGCTCGATAAAGTTGCTTTAAAATCCGACAGCGATTTATTAAGATTGGTAGGTGCAAACGAAATGATTATAGAAGAAATTAAAGAAAAACTTGCCGAATACGGAGCGCATCTTGGAATGAGAAAATAAAAATAATCAAGCGAGTAAAGGATAAAAATTAATAAGGATATAAAATGAGACATAGAGTAAGCGTTAAAAAATTTAACAGAACGAGCGCGCATAGAAAGGCTATGCTTTCAAATATGTTAACTTCTCTTTTGAAGTATGAGAAAATAGAAACCACAAAAGAAAAAGGCAGAGCCATAAAGCAACTTGCCGATAAAATTATTTATAGAGCAAAAAAGGATAATCTCCACAACAGAAGAATAATCGCTAGATATATAAAAGATGAAACTGTATTGAGAAAATTATTCAAAGATATAGCTCCGAAGTATGCAGATAGAAACGGCGGTTTTGTGAGAAAAATTTTGTCTTATAAAAGATTCGGAGACGCTGCCGATATGTGCGTGGTTATGCTTTGCGATAGTTCGTCCGCTAAAACGGAAGTAAAATAATAAAAAATTAATTAAAATGTCAAACTAAGTAAATATTTTATATGTATTTACATATATTATTTAAATATTTTAAAAGGGGTATTTATGGCTTTTGCAAATAAAACAAAAGAAAACGAAGAAAGTTTAGAAATGGAATCGGTTTCAGAGCCCGTTAAAGTTAGAAGTGTTAGAAAGAAAGTCGTTAAAAAAGCGATTTTGGTTAATACAGAAAATATTTCAAATAACGAAGAGAATTTAATAGAAGAAGGCGTCAATACGGAATATGACGAACCCGAAACTATAGAAAGACCTCAAGATATTATATATATAAATAAATTAAGCGGTTTAACTTTCGAGGAATTATTGGAATTCGCGGGAGGATATGGAATAAAAAGAGACACCAATGTCCGCCGTCAGGAATTAATGCATTTAATATTGAGAGCGCATCTTAACTTGGGAGGGAAAATCGAAGCCGAAGGAACTTTGGAAGTTTTGCAAGACGGTTTCGGTTTTTTAAGGTCTAAAAATACGAATTATTTATCGGGAGCTGATGATATATATATTGCGCCAACCCAAATAAGACTTTTCGGATTAAGAACGGGAGACATAGTTGGAGGAGAAGTTCGTCCTCCTAAAGACAATAGCCCGGAAAAATTTTTTGGACTTCTTAGAATAGAGAGAGTAAACGGAGATAAGCCGGAGAGTTTATATAAAAGACCGATATTCGATAAACTCACTCCTATATTTCCAAACGAAAGAATAAATTTGGAATTTGCACCAAATAAAATTTCAACTCGTATAATAAATTTAGTTTCGCCGATAGGAAAAGGGCAGAGAGGATTGATAGTCTCTCCTCCGAAAGCGGGTAAAACTATGATGCTTCAAGAAATTGCAAACGCCATTTGCAGAAATTATCCCGATATTAAACTTTTTATACTTCTTATAGACGAGCGTCCAGAAGAGGTTACCGATATGAAGAGAAATGTTCCGGAGGCGGAAGTTGTGGCATCCACTTTTGACGAACCTCCGGAAAAACATTGTCAGGTTTCCGAAATGGTTTTGGAGAAGGCTAAAAGATTGGTTGAAAATAAACATGATGTGGTTATCATACTTGATTCTATAACGAGACTTTCGAGAGCTTATAATTTGGTAGTTCCAGCGAGCGGAAAGATACTTACGGGAGGAGTCGATTCAAACGCCTTGCATAAACCTAAAAGATTTTTTGGAGCAGCTCGCAATATAGAAGAAGGCGGTTCTCTAACCATAATCGCTTCGGCTTTGGTAGACACGGGAAGCAGAATGGACGATTATATTTACGAAGAGTTTAAAGGTACGGGAAATATGGAACTTCATTTAGATAGAAAATTCGCAAATAGAAGAATATTCCCGGCTATCGATATAGATTCTTCTTCGACTCGAAGAGACGATTTGCTTTTGACGGAAGAAGAGTTGGCTAAAATGCGACTTATAAGAAACGCTCAAAGTCAAAGCGCAAATATGGACGAATACGGATTTATCGAAAAAATTATAGACAAAATGAATTCTACAAAAAATAACTTTGAATTTCTTAAATTATTAAATTCATAGCGAGGATTTAATATGTCCGAAGAATCTCGCGACAATTCTAGCGATAGAGAATTATTCGAGTTTTATTTGGAGCATGGATATTTTCCAGAGGATTTAAAAGAAAATTTAAAAAATAAAAAAGTTGAAGAAAATATTTCGATTAATCGCAATAAAAAAAATAATAATATATCGAAAATTGACGACAAAAAAGATTATAATAATTATAGTGAAGAAGACAAAGAGATGTTTTTAAACGCTATTAAAAATCTCGATTGTTCTAATCATGTGAAAAATAATTACGGCGATAAAAAAGTTTACTTAAAATTTAAACCGAATATAAGAAATGCAAAACCCGAAGATATTTTGGATTTGCATGGGCTTACGAGGGAAAGAGCTTTAAATAGTATAAAAAAATTTATTTTCGAATCTAAAAAAAATAATTTAAAAGTCGTTTTAATAATTCATGGCAAAGGATTTAGAAGCGAAAATAAGATATCAGTTTTAAAAGATTTGGTGGAATATTATATAGCTACCGAAGGCAAATATTATATAAAATATTCCACAGAAGCTCCGGCGCAACTTGGCGGAAGCGGCGCAAAATTAATTTATTTGCATAATAAAAATTAACGATTTAATTATTTTAACTTTTTAAGTTGGCATTAGCGATAATATCTTCTAGTTTTTTATTGGTGTAAAAATCTGCTTTCACTTTTGAAACTATATCTATAGTCGTTTTTTTTGATATTTTCAATGTTTTACCCGTAAATAAATCGTAATTATTTTTTATTAGTTTTAAGGTCTCATAGCCCATCAATACCGAAATTAAACAGAATCTTCTATAGCCTTGAGTCTTTTTTTCTATACTCATAATATATTCTATAGAAGATTTGAATTCGCTCATTGCGCTTTCTATCATTTTATTTAAAACTTCCAAAGATTTATCCATATACGCCACATCTTCAAAATACGGAGCGGGGTTTTCGTTATCGAAAAGAGAGGAGGGCCAGAATACTCTTTTTTCTTTATAATCGGTTTTGGCGTCTTTTATTATATTAATCTTTTGCAAAAATATTCCAAGTTTTTTAGCTTTTTCTTTGTCTAAATTTAATCTGTCTAATAATCTCGCTAATTCCGTTAAATAAAGCCCCACGGTTCCAGCTACATAATAACAATAATCGTTTAAGTCGTCGAAGCTCGTTATTATATGGTCTTGATAATATATCATGCCATAACCCATTTCTTTTAGGTATGAAACAGACATATTTTTTATTTCTATAGGAAAATTAAAAAAAGCTTTAAGAACGATGTCGATATTCTCTATAAGTATTTTATCGTTTTCGTTTATGGTTTTGCTTATCGCCACTTTTTTAAAATTTTCTAAATTTTCAATATTTGCGGTTTTTAATATATTTATAAATCCCGTTATTAATGTCTCTTTGTCTTTAACTTCATGCATCGAATCTTCTATAGTGTCTATTATTCTTGCAAGTAAATATTGAACTTCTACTTTTATTTTTTTATTTTTATCGAGCAAAGGAATCGACAAAGCGAAACTCCTTGAAACCAAATCGAGCAAATATTTAGTAGTAATTTTATTTCCCATATTATTTCCTTTTTTATTTATTAACGATTTTTAATTTTTAGGTTTTAATAAAGATACGCAATAAACCGCTATTCCTTTTCCTCTTCCAACGGCGTCCATTTTTTCGTTGGTTTTAGCTTTTATAGATATATTTTCTACGCTAGTTTTTAATACTTTTGACAAACTCTCTCTCATAGAATCAATATAATCTATTAATTTAGGTTTTTCGATTATAATCGTAATGTCGGTATTTGAAATTGCATATTTTTTTTCTTCCATTATTTTGACGGTTTCTTTAAGCAATTCTATAGAGGAGATATCTTTATATTGATAGTCGTTATCGGGAAAATGATTTCCTATATCGCCCAAGCATAAAGCTCCAAATATAGAATCTATCAGCGCATGAATTACCGCATCGGCATCAGAATGTCCCTTTAATCCTAATTTATGAGGAATTTCTATTCC
>CAZUEE010000023.1:0-22797 GCA_964619175.1 uncultured Brachyspira sp.
TAAAAAATATTATAGGAAATTTTATTAAAAAACAATTATGAAAAACATTTTAATTTAGATTTCATAATTTAATATTTTATTTATTTATTTAAAAAATTTTTTTATTTTTTACTTGACTTTTTTAAAAAATTTGCTATAATATATTATGTTAAATATGTTGTAGGACGATTTGGGATGATGGTATTTATAATGATTAATAATATATACCGTAAATTGAAATACTATACAAACGATAGTCATGTCATGTCATGTCATGTCATGTCATGTCATGTCGGCTATTATCGTCTCTTAAACTTTGCTATTCTAACATTCGTTATTTTTATTACAAAATTTTTACGCTTTGCGCGACTTATTATTTTGCCGGCTTTCTTGTCGGAATTTTTAATTTTGCTAAATTATCGGAGACTTTTTATCCGTGATTTATATTTTAAAAATTTATTAACTAAGGAGTGTTCAATATGACACACAAATCAAAAATATCTTTAATTGTTTTATGTTTACTTGGAATGGCTTTTTCCTACAGTTGCACGTGCAGAAGTTCGAGTTATGACCCGAAATATTGGAGCGCTAGTAAAGTTTATTCGACCGGCACTTATAAATCCGTAGAATCTATAATGGACGATGATACTTTCTACCTTTATGTTAAAATTACGGAAGGAAGCGGTGACGAGGGAATGACAATAGAATATAAACCGGCTGATGGAACTGCGACTCCTAATTTTGATGGAACAGAAGCCTCAAAATTGGAAATAGAATTGCGGGATGGAATTTATACCGGTCATTTTGAAAGAAAAACCGATACAAACACTGTAAGAGGTAATATATTCTGGGGAGAAGATGTTTATATCATTATTAGTGGAACGGGTCAAACCCTCTTCGAAGGTAAAAAGATTTCTCTTAAGAAGATTGAATAGCAAACGGTTAAAATAAAAATATAATATTTTAAAATTTCAATTCCAATTAAAAAGGAGCTTGGCTTATGCTAAGTTCCTTTTTATTTTATAATATTTTATATATTGAAGTTTTTTATATTTCTAATATACTTAAAAAATGAATAGAGTAAATCAATTTTTCGATAAATTTTTAAAAAACTTCGATAAAGTTTCGGATAATGAAAAAAAAAGAATATTCGAAAGATTATCCGATTTATATTATTCTCAAAATACGATTATTGAAAATTTGGAAGAGGGAATCATTTCCATAGACATAAATGGAATAATTCAAGGAATAAATAAAAAAGCATGTTTTCTATTTTCGATTCCTAGAAACTGCGAGAGCAAACCTATTACAAAATATCTATCCGACAGCGAAACGGGTAAAACGATATTAGAACTTATAAAAGAAAACGATTTTGACACAAAACTTTTAAAAGATAATGACAATAAAAGAATACTTCAAATAAATATATTTCCTTTGGGCGAAAGCGGAAGAATCGTAGGAACTTTAATAAAGGCTTTCGATATAACTCAAACTTACGAAAATTCTCAAAAACTTAAAAGAGCCGAACAGTTGGCTTCTCTTACGACTTTGGCTGCCGGCGTGGCACATGAAATAAAAAATCCTTTGGGTTCTATTTCTATTTATATTCAGCTTATCGAAAAAATCATTAAAAAAAATATCGACAATTTCCCGCAGCGGTATGACGAATTAAAAGAATATTGCAATATTATCAAAGAAGAGATTGGAAGACTCGAAGATACGATTAATTCTTTTTTATTTTCGGTTAGAAAGCTGGAGCTTAATTTGGAAGAAATAAGTATTAATTATTTGATATTATCCACAATCGATTTTTTGAAATACGAACTTGAAAATAATAATATAAATATGGAAGTTAAATTCGACAGAGACAATTTAATAATGCGAATAGACGAAAGATATATAAAACAGTCTTTAATAAATATTATACAAAACGCGATAGATTCGATTTTGGAAAAAGAAGAAATTACGAAAAAAGAAAAAAACAATAAAAAAAATAGCAAAGAAAATAATAAAGAAAATTATAAAAAAGAAATTCAAATAAAAGTAAAAACCGTTGACAATTACGCTTTAATAAATATAAAAGACAATGGAATCGGAATAAAGGAATATATGATGCCGAAAATTTTCGAGCCTTATTTTACAACTAAGAGACATGGAACGGGACTCGGTCTTACAAATGTAGCTCGTGTTATAGAGGCGCATAACGGAAATATTAATATAGAAAGCGAATACGGTAAAGGAACGGAAGTGTCGATAAAATTGCCTTTATTATGGGAGAATCAAAAATTTTTAGAAACGGATTTATTAAATGGCTAAAATACTTATAATAGACGACGAAAAAAATATAAGAGACGGAATAAAAAAGTCTTTGGAATACGAAGGCTACGAAGTTGCTACCGCCGAAAACGGAGACAAGGGAATCGATATAGTTTATAAAGGCGGAATAGATTTGGTTATTACCGACTTGAAGATGCCCGAAAAAACTGGAGAGGAATTTTTAAAAGATATACTTGATTTCGACAGGCATATTCCCGTGATAATTTTAACGGGACATGGCAATATCGAAACCGCCGTGGATATGATGAGATTGGGCGCTTACGATTTTATGACAAAACCTTTTAATTTGGATAAAATGCTTTTGATAATAGCGCGCGCTTTGGAAAGCAAGAATATAAAGAAAACTAACGAAAGTCTTGAAAAACGAGTGGATTATCATGAAAGTTTTTACGGAATGATAGGGCATAGTTCAAAAATGTTAAAAGTTTACGAGGCTATAAAACAGGTTGCAAGAACTAAGGCTACAGTTTTGATAGAAGGCGAGAGCGGAACGGGTAAAGAACTTGTGGCAAACGCTATTCATCAAATTTCCGATAGGGCGAAACAACCTTATATAACGGTAAATTGCGCAGCTCTTTCAGAGGGAGTTTTGGAAAGCGAATTATTCGGTCATGAAAGAGGCGCTTTTACGGGAGCTATCGATAAAAAAATCGGAAGATTCGAGGCGGCTAATAAAGGCACGATTTTTTTGGACGAAATAGGGGAGATTAATCAAACCGTTCAAGTTAAACTTTTAAGGGTATTGGAAGAGAGAGTCATAGAACATGTAGGTTCTAATACTCCGATAAATGTCGACATAAGAGTTATAGCGGCTACCAACAAAAAATTGTCGGAAGAGATTAAAACGGGAAAGTTTAGAGAAGATTTATATTATAGATTAAATGTCATAAAAATAGAAATGCCGAATTTAAGGGAAAGACGCGAAGATATTCCGCTTCTTATAGATAATTTTATTAAAGAATTTTCCGCCGTTCATTCTATAGAAATTAAGTCGGTCGATAAAAAAATATATAAAATATTGTCGTCTCTTCAATGGGAAGGAAATGTTAGAGAATTAAGAAATATGATAGAGACTATGGTCGTTATGTCGAGAGACGGAAAAATAGAAGAAAGCAATATTCCCGATTGGGCTTTGAAATCGGGAAAAGATGATTTTGTAGTGGATAAAGATTTAACTTTGGAAGAACTTGAAAAAAAATATATAAATCATTTGTTAAGTCGAAATAATTTTAACAAAGCTCAAGTTTCAAAAATTTTAGGTATAGAGAGAGCTACGCTTTATAGAAAATTAAAAGACGAAAATTAAAATTTGCAAATTAAAATTTTTATTCTTAATTTAATTTTTATTTTACTATAGTCATAATTAAATCGCCTACTTCAACCTCTCGAGGTTCGGTTTTAACGCATTCTTTTAATTCGTTAAAATTGGAAATAATTATAGGCGAGGTTATATCGTATTCTTTTTCAACTTCTTCTTTTTCAAATTCGATTAATAAAGTTCCCGCTTTTACTCTATGACCTTCTTTAACATACGATTTAAAATGTTTTCCTTGCAATTTAACCGTATCCATTCCTATATGTATTAGAATTTCCACTCCTTTAGTTTCCAAACCGATGGCATGATTCGTGTCTATCATAGTTATAACTTCGCCGTCTATAGGAGAGAAAATTTTTCCGTCTACGGGAATTATAGCCATGCCGTCTCCTAAAGCTTTGCTTGAAAACGCTTCGTCTTTCACTTCGGTTATGTCGATTAGCTTGCCTTTTATAGGGCTTTTTATTTCAATTTTTTTTGTGAATAATCCCATGAATAACTCCATAAATTTATTGAAAATAATTTTAACATAAATAATATTAAAGTAAAGCCTCATATTAAATATAAATAGTATAATAAAATAATTTAAATTTGACTTTTATTATATTTGGTAGTAAAATAATTAAGGAATTGATATTGTAGTATCAATATTAATCTAAAAATCTCATTTTTATTATAGAAAGGAGAAAATTGTGAAACTCCCAAAAGTCAATGATTTAGGCTTTTTCGAGATTCGTCTCGAAAGTATAGGCGGAATGGGCGCCAATAGCGCGGGAAAAATGCTTGCGGATGTAGGCGTTTTATCTCAAGGTTATAACGGTGCGGCATTCTCAAGTTATGGTTCCGAAAAGAAAGGTTCGCCCGTTAAATCTTTCGTTAGATTTGCGGATTCGGAAACTGCGGTTAGGGTTAATTCTACCGTAGAAGAACCTCATGTCGTTGCGGTTTTCCATATGAATCTTTTGAAAAATCCGATGACATTAATGGGCGTTAAAGACGACGCTATAGTTATTTTTAACACCAATATGTCTCCAAAAGAAGCGAGGGATTTCGCTAAACTTCATGGAGGCAAGGTTGTTTGTGTGGACGCCATTAAAATTGCAGGCGATTTGCATCTTCCTTCGCAGGCGGCTAATACCATAATTATGGGCGCTATGATTAAACAGCTTCCATTTATAGAAAAAGAACTGTTTGAAAATCAAATAAGAAAACAGTTTGACGGCAAAAAGCCAGAATTGGTAGAACCAAATATAGAGGCGTTTAGAAGAGGATACGAAGACTCTATAGAAGAGATGTTCGCTCCAGAAGATAAATACCCTTATATTCCTTACAAGAAACCAGAGCCCGTTTACGGAAAAAATAATCAATTAACGGGCGGTTATATCAGCGCCGCAGGAAACAGCACTTTAAAAGATTTGCAAGTTACAAGAACGGGTAAAATTCCCGTATTCAATCCTGCAAATTGTATAGACTGCGCTCAATGCGAATCGGTATGCCCAGATTTATGCATAGTATGGGAAAGAGGTCCCGACAGAAAAAAACCGGAAGTTACCGCTATGAATATGATGGGTATAGATTATCAATACTGTAAAGGTTGTTTAAAATGCGTTAGAGCTTGTCCTAAAGGTCCTTATGCTCCTAAACCTTTGGAGAAAGACCAGCAGGCTTTAAGAATCGAATTGGAAGTAAATTTCGATGTCGATAAATTAACCTACAGTCGTTATAAGAAAAATAAATAAGGAGCGTATAAATGGCTAACAAATATAATCTTGCTGAACAAGAAAATATACTTGAAAGTGGTAATGAACTTGCAGCCATAGCGGCCGCTCAAATCAATTATCATGTGATGGGCTACTATCCGATAACCCCTTCTACTCAAATAGCCGAATATTTGGACGAAATGAAGGCTAACGGACGCCATACGGTATGTATGATACCGGGAGACGGAGAACATGGTGCAGCCGGTATCTGTTTTGGAGCGACCACGGCGGGAGGACGAGTATTCAACGCCACGAGCGCAAATGGACTCCTATTCGCTATGGAACAACTTCCCGTTCAAGCTGGAACTCGATTTCCTATGGTTTTAAATGTGGTAAATAGAACAGTTTCTGGACCTTTGGATATTAAATGCGACCAATCGGATATAATGATGGCGCTTAATACGGGATGGGTAATAATAATGGCTCATACCACTCAAATGGTTTACGATTTCAATATTTTGGCGTTGAAAATCGCAGAAAGGGCAAAACTTCCAATAATAGTATCTTCGGATGGATTCTTTACTTCTCACCAAAAGAAGAAAGTTCAATTATTCAAAAACGATAACGATGTTCAAAACTTTTTAGGAAAATATATTCCGGAAGTTACTTCTGTCGAACCTACTAAAAATCCCGTTACAATCGGACCTTATATGAACGAAGACGAATTAACGGGAAGCAAATTGCAGTTGTCTCAGGCTTTGGAAGACGCTCGCCCTATAATACTCGATGTATTCGAAGAGTTCGCTCAATTATCGGGAAGAAAATACAGCCCGATAGAAACTTATAAAATGGATAATGTAGATGTAGCTTTGATGGTTTGCGGAAGCGCTTATGAAACGGCAACTTTGGCTGTTGATGAAATAACGAAAGAAAATCCTAATCTTAAAATAGGAGCTTTTGCCATATCTCAAATTCGTCCTTTCCCTGAAAAAGAATTGCAAAAATTACTTGCAAATGTAAAAGTAGTGGTGGTAGGCGATAGACAAGACACTTATTCTGGAATGGGCGGAAATATGTCCACCGAAATAAGAGCGGCTTTGAAAAACGACCCTAACAATAAAACTACTATAGTAAGCAGAGTTTACGGACTCGGCGGAACTGAATTCCCATTGGATAACGCAAAAAAATTGTTCCAAGTTGGAATAGATGAATTTGCAAAATCTGGAAGCGTTCTAAAACATGATTATTTGGAACAATATATGGGACACGCGGGCGTTGAAATGAAGCCGATACATGAACCACTTACTATAGAAAGTCAAAAGTCCGGAATAACCGTAACTATGAATGAACAAACCAAAAAACTCGATGTTAAAGTTCCTCCTTTAAGAGAACTTACCGGAAAAGCTTATCGTTACGCTCAAGGACACGGCGCTTGTAACGGTTGTGGCATATTCTCGGGAATAAACACTTTCATGAAAGGTATAGAAGGTTCGGTTGTGCTTTTGGTTCATACGGGATGTTCTATGGTTGTAACTACGGGTTATCCTTACAGCTCTTATAGAACGACTTATGTTCATAACCTATTCCAAAACGGAGCTGCGACTCTTTCTGGTATAGTGGAAATGTATCATGAAAGAAAAAGAAGAGGCGAAATAGACGGACCAGAAGACCCTACATTTATAATGGTTACTGGAGATGGCGGACATGATATAGGTATGGGACCTTCAATAGGAGCGGCGGTTAGAAACCATAAAATGATAATACTCGAATACGATAACGAAGGATATATGAATACGGGAAATCAATTATCATTCTCAACTCCTTTGGGACATAGAACTTCCACATCGAATGTTGGAAAAGCGGAAGTCGGTAAACAGTTTAATCATAAAGATGTGGCTCAAATATTCGCTGGTTGTCATATTCCTTATATCGCCACCGGATGCGAATCTTATCCTATGGATTTGGTTAAAAAAGCTGCCAAAGCTCAATGGTATGCGAATAATCATGGAACGGCTTTCGTAAAAATTTTAATAGCATGCCCGTTGAATTGGAAATCTCCAGACGATATGGGTAAAGATGTCATTAAAGCGGCGGTTGATACCTGTTTCTTCCCGTTATACGAAGTAGAACATGGAGTAACAACCATAACCAATATGATAGCGGACGATAAAAAATTGCCCGTTGAAAAATGGCTTGAAATGATGGGAAAAACGAAACATCTTTTGAAATATAAAGATATACTCGAAGCTTTCCAAAAAGAAGTCGATAGAAGATGGGCTCGCTTAAAAGCTATGCATGAAAGTCCTGTTCTATAAATAAAATTATAGAAATAAAATTATAAAATTTTAATAACGCTCGTATATTCAATATGCGGGCGTTATTTTTATATAATTAAATTTTTTAATTAAATCTTTTTAGGGTAAAATTATCGTCCAATTTAAAATCTTTTTCGGTAAAAGCTTTCATAGCCAATTCGCCTAAGACCGTTGCAAATTTGAATCCATGACTTAATCCGCCGAAGAATAATATATTTTTATTTAAAAAATCTATTATAAAATCCTCGTCTGGGCTCATAGGATAACTGCATACTTTCCCTTGTATAAAATCTCCTATATAAGGCATAAATTTTTTGGCATGTTCTCCTATTTCGGTTTTATCTTCTTCACATTCGCCGAAAGGAACTCTTTCCTCTCTTTTGTTATAATATTGTCCGCTTAAATTTTTTCCTATTTTAAATCCGTCTCCCGCGTTTGGAAAACCATAATAATGGTCGCCGTCTATTTCAAAAGTAAAAGCCGGCAATTTTCCATAAACATATTTGTCGCTTTTCCACCAAGAGAAAATCTTTCTTTTCTTAAAAATCGGTATGCATGGTAGAGGCATTATCTTTAATAGCAGATTTAAAATTTCATCCGAATATGTTCCTGCGGTTAATACTATATTTTTTGTTTCAAATTGGTAATTTTTAGATATTATTAGATAAGAATCGCCGTTTTTCTTAATTTCTTTTATCTCTTCTCCGTAATATTCTTTAGCGCCCAATTTTATAGCCTCGTTAGACGCCGTTATTACCGATTTGTCGCTGTAAACATAGCCCGTATTTCTTTCGTAAACTCCTATAAAATCGTTGGGGACAAAAAAATTATATCTGTTTTCTATTTCTTTTTTGTCTATAATCTCGCAATCAAGTTTATGATTATTTACGCTATTTATTATATTAATCATAAAATCCGAGTCTTTATGCCCTATGTTGATTACTCCGCATCTTTCGAATAATTTTGTATTCGTTTCTTTTTCAAATTCTCCCCATAAATCGAAAGCTCTTTTTAACATAGGTATATATTTTTCGCCTTCGCCATAAGCTATTCTAAATATTCTTGTGTCTCCATGGTAAGAACCTTTGTCATGCGGCGGCGGATAAATATCTACCAAAGCGGTTTTTAAACTTTTTTTAGTCAAATAATATCCCGCAAACGCTCCTACAGTTCCTATTCCGATAACGCAAACATCGAATTTTTGCATACAAACTCCTTAAAAAATATTATATTTACTATACAATATTTTAAAAAAAATTATATAGTAAAATATTAATCCTTTAATTTTGACAATTTTTTATTTTTATATAGAATTAAATCCAAAATTAAATTTAATAAAAATAAAAAAATAAAAGGAAAAATAAATAAAGGAAAAATGATGCCTAAAGTTTCGGTGATTATTCCCATATATAATGTTGAAAAATATTTAAAAAAATGTTTGGATAGTGTCATAAATCAAACTTTGAAAGATATTGAAATAATTTGCATTAATGATTGTTCGAGCGATAATTGCGAAAATATAATTTTGGAATATGCAAAAAAAGACGATAGAATAAAAATTATAAATAATGAAAAAAATAGCGGAGTCGGTTTTTCTAGAAATATTGGAATTAAAAAAAGCGCGGGAGAATATCTATCTTTTATAGATGCAGACGATTTCGTTTCTTTAGATTATATTGAAATTTTATATAATACGGCGATAGAAAACGAAGCCGATATAGTTTTTACGAATAATATAAATATAGTTAGAGATAAAATAATAAAACCGTATTATCATAACAGAATAAATATTTGGAAAAAGAAATTTAAAAAAAATGAAACTTGGAATAAAGGAATCAGTAATTTTAATGTCGCAACTCCCGAAAAAGAAAATACTCCTCAATATCCTCTTGTTGTCGTATTTAATAAACTAATAAAAAGAGATTTTATAAAAAAAAATAATTTACAATTTCAAAATTATATCGTTTCGGAAGATACAGAATTTTTTTACAAATGTCTTTTATACTCGCCTAAAAAATTTTATAATAACGGCGCAAAATATTATTATGTTCAGAGGAAATCTTCTTTAACTCATTCTATAGAAAGAGACAATCAAACGATATTGGACGCTTTATCCGTATTTAAAAATATTTATACGATTTATAAAGAAAAAAAAATAGAATTGTTGAAAGACGCAAATTATTATAATTTTAATTCTTTTCTTTTTGTATTTGATAATTATAAAGCCGAGAACAAAAACGAATTTTATAAAAAATGTCATAGTTTAATGAAAGAGTTGAATGTAGAAATCGACAGAGATAAACATACTTTCGAAGCTTACTGCATCCATATAATGAAAACGAAAGACGATTATAATATTTATTTGCAGAAAGTAGAAAGCATAAAGAAAAAAGTTTTTTCTATAGCTTGGTGGATTCCTTCGATAACTTTGAGAGAAAAATATAAAAAATATAATTTGAATAAAATCGCAAAAAGAAAGTTTGACGAAGAAATTAAATAAATATTTACGATTTTATTCTTGCCATAAAAATATTTTCTGTTTTTGCAGTTTTTTCCGTTTTTTCAATAGTTTTATTTATATCGTTTATATTAGTATCTTTCAATATAAACATAAAATTGTCGTTTTTTTCTACGCTCTTTTCTATCGTAATTTTATTTTTTATAAAAGCTTTATTAAATGTTTCAAAATTATTATTTGAAGAAGAAAATCTTATATAAAATGTTTCGTTTTTTTCTTTAAAATCTTTTATTTTTATGTCGTTATTTTTTTTTACAAAGCCCAAAATAGGAATTCTTAATTCGTCAGTTAAAACCATATTTCTTGCAATAGTTATGGCATCCGAAACTATGGCGCTGCTAGTCGGACGACCGCCGGCTCCAGCTCCGTAAAACACATTCTCTCCCGACCTGTCGCCTACAACGGTAATGGCGTTAAAAGCGTAATCGACTTTTGAAAGCATATTGTCTTCTTTAAGCATAGTTGGAATGACATATATAAAGACATTATTTTTATTGTCTATACTTGCCTCGGCTATTAATTTTATCGTATAACCCGATTCTGTAGCAAAAACTATATCCGACAGTAAAATATTTCTTATTCCTCTTATAAATATTTTATTCATATCGATAATATTAGAAAAAGCTATAGATGACAATATGCATAATTTATGAGCCGTGTCTATTCCGTCTATATCGAAAGTAGGGTCGGCTTCGGCGTATCCTTTATCTTGAGCGTCTTTAAGAACTATATTGAAATCCAAATTATTTTTTGTCATATTCGTTAAAATAAAATTGCAAGTTCCGTTTAATATTCCGTAAACCGATTCTATTTTATCCGAAACCAAACTTTCTTTAAGCGCTTTTATTATCGGAACGGCTCCCGCAACCGAAGCTTCGAAAGCTATGTCGGTTTTTCTGTTTGCGACAATATCTGCAAAATAATTGGCAAGCAAAGCCTTATTTGCCGTCACGATTCCTTTTTTTGCTTCCATTATTAAAGTCTTAGCGGTGTCCATTCCACCCAAAACTTCGATTATTATATCGATTTCGTTATCGTTTAATATGTCGTTTAAATTTTTAGTTTTTATTTCTATTAAATTAAGATATTTGTCGTTTTTTACTTTGTCTATATTTCTGCTGAAAACGGTTTTAATTTTTAATTTTATTCCCGTTCTATTTTCTATTATTTCGTTGTTTTCAATAATAGTTTTTACCGTATCTTTTCCCACATGTCCATAGCCCGCGACGGCTATTTTGAATTCTTTTTTTTTATTCATTTTCCAATATCTCTATATTCCTATTTTTATAAAACCATGTTCTTCGAAGTATTTTTCTTTTTCGTCGTATAAAACTACGGTCTCATTGCTAATAGAATCTTTAGCCGAACGAACGAAGAATTCCAATCGGTTTATCGTATTAACTTCACTTGCACCCGCGTCCATATCCAAAAATAGAAGATTCAAATCGGGATATCTAGTTTTTAATCTAGTTTCGATTCCTCTCGCTATAATATGATTTGCGATGCAACCGAAAGGCTGTAAACAAAGAACATTATTAACGCCTTCTTCTGCAAAAGTAGCTATTTCTCCTGGAAGCAACCAAGCCTCGCCGAATTGATTCGTCAAAGAAATAACTTTGGAAGCATTTTCGGCTATATGTCTTATATGATGCGCTGGGCGAAAACCTTTAAATTTTGACATAATTTGATTTATCGAATCGATTCTCGCGTCTATAAGTTTTTCCGATAGTTTAGAACCGTAATAACCTAAAAACGAAACTTCTCTAGCATGTTTTTCTTTATTTATCTGCTCGCTTATAACATTTTGAACGAAGAAATCGAATACGGGAGGGACTATAACTTCCACTCCTTTAGCCATAAGCCAATCGCAAACATCTCCGTTGGCAAAATTATTGTATTTAACATATATCTCGCCGACAAGTCCCGCTTTTGGCAAATATAAATCTTTGGTTTCGATAGCGTTGAATTCCATAACGGCTTGTTTTAATAGTTTATCCGTATCTTTAATTGAAAAATTTTTAGGATGCAAGGCAATATACTTATTTGCAAGCGCCAAAGATTCTCCCTTTTTTGTCTCTCTAACGGCAGTGTAGTAATACATTGTCGATATCGCATCGGCATAAGGCATAGCGACTATTCCTTCTTTCATTAAATCCATCTTTGAAAGTTCGAAGCCGGGCTGGTCGTTTATAACAGTCAAGCCCACGGTCACAACGGGAACATCGGGATAGCCGGCGTTTATTAAGCCTCTCTTAATTAGCGCCGCATAATTGCTAGCTCTACATTGTCCCCCCGTTTGAGATATTCCCGCAGCGATTTTATTCGGGTCGTATTTACCGCTTTGAACCGCCCTTATTATATCGCCTATTACTATAGTGGCGGGATAACATATATCTTGATTTGCATATCTTAAACCCAATTCTACCGATTCTATATCTGGGTCTGGTAAAGGTATAGCTTCATAACCGCTTTTTTCAAGTAAAGTTATAATTAGAGGATTGTAAAAATATCCGAATTTAGGAACGAGTATGCTTCTTTTGTCGTTCTTTTCGTATTTTTTAATATGAGCTCTTTCTGGTTTTTCTCTATAAACGAAATCGCCCTTCATTTTCATGCTTTCTATCATAGAACGGATTCTTAATCTTATGCTTCCCGGACTCGATATTTCATCTACTTTAATTAAAGTTGGATTTTTTCCGTAAGAATTTAGTATGGACTTTATCTCGTCCGAAGTCGTGGCATCCGGTCCGCAGCCAAAACTGTTTATTTGAACTACTTCTAATTTTAAATCTTTTTGATTAGCCGCCCATAAAGTTGCTTTAAACATTTTATTAGGATAAGACCATTGAGTTAAAACCTGAACATCGGAAAGCGATTGTTCTATATCCAAACCGTCTTCCGTCAAAACATTTATTCCGAAAGACGCTATAGTTTCGGGTATTTTATGATTTATTAAAGGGTCTATATGATAAGGGCGACTTACTATAAGTATTGTCGGAGTCTGAGTTTCTTTAGCGTATTTTATTATTTTCTCGCCTTCTTTTTTCAATTCTTCTTTTACTCTAACTTGTTCTTTTAAAGCCTTTTTAAAAGATTTATCGAAAACTTTTTTATCTATTCCGAGAATATTAACGAAATAAGCTTTGCATCCTTTGTATAATAAATCTTCGTTCAAAAAACTTATAATCGGAGCATCGAAAGGAATGCCGAATTTTGTTAGCGGACTTATGGAACTGTCTATAACATCGGGATAACCTGTTACTACGGGACAATTATAACTATTAACGCTTCCATCATCCTCGCTTTTTTCCAATACTACGGAAGGATAAAATATTCTATCGACTCCCGATTCTATTAAATCGTATATATGTCCGTTCGCTATTTTTGCAGGAAAACATATATTGTCGCTCATAACCGTTCCCGAACCTTTTTCTGCTACAGCCATACTAGAAGGGGAAGATAATTGAACTCTATAACCGCATTCTGTTAATATCGTAGCCCAAAACGGAAAATTCTGAAACATATTAAGAACTCTTGGAATTCCTATAACTCCCTTTATCTCATCCGTAGCCGGCGCCAAAGGTCTTTCGAAGAGTAAAGAAAGTTTTTTCTGCGTAATATCCATTCCGTATTTTCTTTCTTTATTTCCTTTGTTTGAAAATATCCTTTCGCATTTGTTTCCCGTATAGAACGATTTTGAATCTTTAAATTTGAGTCTCGTAACCGTGCATAGATTTTCGCAACCTTTACAAGTAAGCTGTTTTCTTTCATAATCGTTAGCCTCTTGTAAATTATTCAATCCTATAAAAGTAGTTTTTTCGTTTTTACTTTTGAAAGTGTCTAAAGAAAGCAAAGCGCATCCGTATGCTCCCATAAGTTCCGATATATCGGGGCGAATCACTTTTCTATTTAAGAATTTTTCAACCGAGCGTAAAACGGCTGAGTTTTTGAAAGTTCCTCCTTGCACTACTATATGCTCTCCCAAAACGGATGTGTCGGTAATTTTTAATACTTTAGTGAAACAGTTTAAAGTAACGCTTTTTGCAAGTCCGGCTGAAATATCTGCAACTGAAGAACCTTCTCTTAAAGATTGTTTAACTTTACTATTCATAAATACCGTGCATCTGCTTCCTAAATCGCATGGACTCGAACTTTCACAAGCAATATCGGCAAAATCGGCGACTTTATAGCCCATTCCTCTTGCAAAAGTTTCTATAAAAGAACCGCAACCGGAAGAACAAGCCTCGTTTATTTCTATATTTTCTATTATTCCGTCTTTAATAAATATAGCCTTCATATCCTGTCCGCCAATATCGAGTATAAAACTTACTTTTTCGTCGAAAGCTTTTGCTCCTCTATAATGCGCCATCGTTTCTACTATTCCTTCGTCCATATTGAAAGCAGCTTTTATTAAATCTTCTCCATAGCCTGTAACGGAAGTTCTAGCTATATTTATATTAATATTTTTTTCTTCGAGTTCTTTTTTTATTTCGGTTAATCCTTCTATAACCGCTCCGACAGGATTCCCGTTATTGTTTCTGTAATGTCTTAAAACTACTTTTTCATCTTCGTCTATAATTACTATTTTTGTCGTAGTAGAACCAGAATCTATACCTAAAAAAGTATTTTTCCCGTCTACGGTTTTTACATCGGCGGATTTAACTTTATATTTCGAATGTTCTTTTAACCAATTATTATATTCTACTTCGCTTGAAAATAAAGCTTCTCTATGTTTTGAATTGCTTATTTTTATTTCAGCGGATATATTTTGAACCAACTTTGTAAATTCCGAAACCGTTATTATAGTTTTATCCTCTTTTTCTCCAAAAGCAGCTCCGATAGCGGCTGTTAATTCGGGATGCTCTACCGTATACATATCGTCTTCGGTAGCGTTCAAAAGAGTTAAAAAAGTTCTTCTTAAATCGGGCAAGAATGTTAAAGGTCCGCCCGTGAAAAGTATTTTAGGTTTAATTTCAAAACCTTTTGCAAGAGTATTAACCGTTTGAACGGCAACGGCTTGAAATATGCTTTTTGCTATATCCGATTTTGGAATATCTCTGCTTATTAAGGTTTGAACATCTGTTTTTGCAAATACTCCGCATCTGCTCGCCATAGGATAAACTGAAGTCGCTTCTTCCGATAAAGTGGAAAGTTCGGATGGATGAACATTTAAAAGAGTAGCCATTTGGTCTATAAAAGCTCCCGTTCCTCCCGCGCAATTTCCGTTCATTCTTATATCCGCTTTGAAATTATCGTCGAATACTATTATTTTGGCGTCTTCTCCGCCTATATCTATCAAAGTTCTTCCGTAAGGGTATATTTTTCTAATCGCCGTAGAGGAAGCTATAACTTCTTGCACAAAACTTATTCCCGTTTTTTCGCTTATCCCCATTCCTGCAGTTCCCGTCATAGCGAGTGATAATTCTAAATCTCCATGTATACTTTGCAAATTTCCCAATATGGATAATAAAGTTTCTTTTATATCAGCGTTATGCCGAACATAAGTTTTGAATATCAGATTGTCAAATTCGTCATATACGACCATTTTTGCAGTAGTAGAACCGATGTCTATTCCAGCTTTATATATCTTATTCATAATTAATTCTCCAATTTAAAATATAATTAAAGTATAATATATTTAAATCTATAAACCTATTAGTCTATAGCAATATTATTAATATTAACGAATACTATCTTTGTTTTATGATTATCAATTTTTTCTTCAGGTATATAGCAGTAAGATAGTATTACCAAAGTATCGTCTTTTTTAGCATAGTTTACATACTCTCCGTTTATTCCTATTATTCCCGTATTTCTCATTCCCTTCATAACTATCGCCTCAAATCTTTTATCGTTCGTAATATTTATAACCGATACTTTATCTCCTTCCGTTATATCGGATTTTTCCATAAGCTCTTCATCTATAGTAATCGAATCTTCGTAGTTTAAATCCGTTCTTGTAACGGTTAATCTATGTATCTTCGACTTTATGACTTCTCGCATCATAGTAATTATATTCCCTAAATTAACCAAATAAAAATAATTTAAAAAATATATTTAAATATTTTACTTATGTCGACAAAAAAGTCAATATCATAATTTCCAATATTTGTTTAATAATTATTATAGTTTACTAATTATTTATATTTGTAATATATAAAACATTTAATACATTTTATTTTCTATATTTATAATTTATGTCGATTAAAAATTTATATAAAGTTATTGATAATAAAATATTTTTCATTATAATAATATAAAATAAATTTTAATTAAAGGAGTGAAAAATGAAGAAAAATTTTTTCACAAGTTCTGCGGGCATCATTTGTGTCGGAGCTGTTATTGGAGCTTTGGCGGCATGGTTGTCCGTAAAAGGAAATCCCGCAAATATGGGAATATGTATAGCATGTTTCACGAGAGATTTGGCGGGAGCTTTGGGATTGCATAGAGCGGCGGCTGTGCAATATATAAGACCCGAAATTATAGGTATCGTTATAGGGGCTACGATATCTTCCGTTTTGTCAAAAGAATTCGCCCCTAAAGGAGGAAGCTCTCCGATTATAAGATTCTTTTTAGGTTTCTTCGCTATGGTTGGGGCTTTGGTTTTTTTGGGTTGTCCTTGGAGAACTCTTTTAAGAATCGCGGGCGGAGATATCAACGGAATATTTGGGCTAATAGGAATAATAATAGGAGGCGGAATAGGAGTTTTCTTTTGGAAGCAAAATTTTTCATTGGGACAATCGAAAGCTTATAACAATAAATTGATAGGTTTCTTGCCCATAATAATTTCTTTGCTTCTTTTGATTTTGTTGTTAGGCAAAGTTAAATTTTCCGAAAATGGAGCGATATTCTTTTCCGAATCTGGTCCCGGAAGTATGAAAGCGCCTATAATTATATCTTTAATAGTTTCTATAATAATAGGTTTCATTGCTCAAAAATCTAGATTCTGCACAGTCGGGGGAATAAGAGACGGAATATTTATGAAAGATTTTCACATGACTAAAGGCGTTATAGCTTTTATAGCGGCGGCTCTTATAGTTAATTTGATTACAAGCAGATTTAATCTATCTATGGAGAATCAACCTATTGCTCACACCAACACTTTATGGAATATAGTTTCTATGATTTTAACGGGATTGGCTTTCACTTTGGGAGCGGGTTGTCCCGGAAGACAGATGATACAATCTGCGGAAGGCAATATGGACAGTTTTATTTTTATCATAGGAATGCTTGTAGGCGCTGGATTCTCTCATAATTTTAACTTGGCAAGTTCTACGGCGGGACCTACTATTTATGGAATGTGGGCTGTTATAATAGGTTTAATATTCTGTGTTATTACGGGATTTACTATGAAAGAAATAAAAGAAAATATTTGATGCATTTGCGAATATTCAACCGTGAGTTGTAATTATAAAGATATACGGTATGAGGATTATATAATGAACTTTACCGCTACTTTATATTATTAGAACTTAAGCTAGTAATAATAATATAAAGTGGCAGTAGAGGTTATAAAAAATGGAAGAATTTATAATAGTTTGATATCCAAATACCGTTAAATTTTTTAATATTTTAAGGAAATTATATGCCTGAAGTTATTAAAGTCGACACAAGAGGAATGTCATGTTCTCAAGCCTCTTTTCAAGCTAAACTAGCTGCGATAAATAATAGCGAATTAAATACCGTTATAGAGGTTTTAGTTAGCGGACATTCGAGTTGCGAAAGCGTTATCAGAGGTTGTTTGAAATATGGTTATGAAGGAAGTTTTGAAAATATGGAAAACGAGGATATATTAGTTAGACTTGTAAAATCTTATTAAAAAAAATAATAAAAAAATTTGCAGAGACTGTCAGAACGACAGTCCCCACAAATATAATATAAAGGAAATATGAAAAAATTATCTTATTACTCAACTATAATAAGATATTTAACGCAACGATTTATAAAACCCATCGTTTTAAATTTGGTAAAAAATTTTTTTATTATTTATAATTTATATTAAATATTAAGGTAATATAATAATTTAAGGATTTTTTATTTTCATGAATAAAATTAAAATATTTTTATATTGGTAATTTTTATAATTATATCTTGCAACGATATAACACCTCCAGAGAATAACAATAATAAAAAAATCTGATTTAACCATTAAAGATAGAGTGGGAAAATATACGGGCGAGGCTATTGGAAAAAAATCAATAATAGAGTTAATCATTGATTAAGACGGCAATTTAAATATTGCACTCTTAATAAAAAGCGTAAATGTGGGATTAGGAGAGAGAAAGGTAACGAGCAAAATAAATACAGGAGATAAAGCAAACGAAAAATTATTGGAATTGGTTATAAGTGGCTCTTTTTCGGATGTTACCGATTTGGCAGGACCTAGAAACTGTGAAGTCACTTTTAAATTCATTTCTCAACAAAAAATAAGCGTATCGTTTACTTACAGAGATAATTTTTATGACAGTATTTTAGAATTACAAACAAAATAAATCAAACTAAATAAATTAATTTTAATAATATTCATAATACTAATTTTTAAAAAGTTTGAAGTCGATATTTAAATGCCTTGAATACCTTGAATACCTTGATTTTATTATGCCAAAAAGTTTTTATGTCGGCGCTAACTATCACGGCATTGATAAAATCGAGCAGAACATTTTCGCCGCCTTTGTCGGTAAAGAAATATCGAATAAAATAATCGTTTAAAGCGTTAAAAGGTTTTTTGGGTATCTTATCTGATAGCTTCGTTTTATCTCTATTCTTCATTTTAATCGTTTACTTCGCAAACTGTGGACAAAGAGTAATATTTATTTTAATATAATTATTTTATTTTTTCAGGGAACGAAATAAATTTTTACTAAAGACGAAAAAGTGTCTACAATAATTATTATCTTTATATTTAATAGCAGTTATTTCAAATATTTTGTCTACACGGGTAATATATCCTTTAGTTTTAATATTTATAACCGTATAATCGTTTGGAAACTTCCTTACAAATAATCCTTTATTTCTATAAATATTTTTTTGGTTCTTAATTTTTCTCTTTTACTTTAAAATAAAAATATAATAAAAATTAGTTTTTCTTTTTTCTTTGTATAAAATCAAATGCTACAGCTATTAATAAAATAACTCCTTTAATGACAGATTGAACATAAGTACTCACACCCATCAGGACTAATCCATTATTTAATACCCCAATTATTAATATACCAGATATAACATTAGATATTTTCCCAACTCCACCATTAACACTTACCCCTCCTAAAACTACAGCGGTTAAAACATCAAATTCAAATCCTTTACCCATAGTAGGTTGTCCAGAATTAGTTCTACTTAATAATATGACACCAGATATACCAGCAAATAATCCTGATAGTATATAGGCTAACATTTTTATTTTGTCTACATCTATACCTGATAAACGAGAGGCTTCTTCATTTCCACCTATCGAATAAAAATATCTACCTATATAAGTTTTATTTAAAATTACAGCCCCTGTTATAAGAATTACTATCATAATTATTACAGGTATAGGTATTATACCTATATAACCTTGTCCTAAAACAGAAAAACCTTGAGGAAATCCAAAAATAGGTATTCCTTTAGATATTATAAAAGCTATGCCTTCTATAATTATCATAGTAGATAAAGTTACGATTAAAGGTGGCATTTTTATTTTAGAAATAATTATTCCATTAAAGAAGCCAACTACCGAAGTTAAAAATACACACAATAAGGAAGCTAGATATGGATTTGTATTATACTTAGTCATCAATAAAGAACATATTACGGCTACCATTGACATTTGAGAACCTATTGATAAATCTATACCCCCTACTAGTAAAGCAAAGGTCATGCCTACGGAAGCTATTCCCAACATTGATATTTGCCTAACTACATTAATTAAATTGTTAGTATTTATAAAAGATGGAGATGCTATGGAAAAAAATATGAATAATAATACTAATATTACATAAATTGCATATTCGTTAATTTTACTTTTAAAGTTTATTTTATAATTCATTTTATACCTCTTTTTTAGTCTATTGCCGCCGCATAGCTCATTATTAAATTTTGAGAAAATTTTTCTTTAGGTATTTCTCCAACCATACTGCCTTCAAACAAAACTATTATTCTATCTGAGATTCCTATTAACTCTTGCATTTCCGAAGATACCATAATAATGGTTTTACCGTTTAATATTAATTCGTTTATCAATTTATAGATTTCGTATTTTGCTCCAACATCGATTCCTCTAGTAGGTTCATCCAATATAATTAAATCAGGACTTACAGATAAACATTTTGCAATAACTACTTTTTGCTGATTGCCCCCGCTTAAATTTTTGACTATTTGGTTTATTCCTAATGTTTTTATTTTCAAACTTTCTATAAAATTATTGCATATTTTTTTATCTTTGTTTGTATTTATAAATAAAAAATTGGATATTTTTTCTATACAAGATATGGTTATATTTTCTTTTATGCTTCTAGTTATTAAAGCCCCTAATTTTTTTCTATCTTCTGGAACTAATACTATACCGTTATTTATACAACATTTTGGACTTTTTGGGATAAATTTTTTACCATTAAAAAATATTTCACCTTGCTTTATCTTTTTTACTCCAAAAATTAATTCCATCAATTCTGTTCTTCCAGAACCTATTAATCCCGCAAATCCTAATACTTCGCCTTTTTTCAATTTAAAAGAAATATTTCTAATACCGTTTCCATATAGGTTTTTTACTTCCAATAATGTATCATTGGAAGTATGAGTTTCTCTTTTAGGAAATGTTTCAGACATTTTTCTACCGACCATTAATGATATAAGTTCATCCATATTTGAGTCTTTAGTATTTAAGGTTGATATTTTTTTACCATCTCTCATAACTGTAATTCTATTTGAAATTCTAAAAATTTCGTCTAATCTATGAGAAATATATATTATTGAAACATTTCTTTTATTTAGTTTAGAAATTAAATTAAACATAGATTCGATTTCAACCACCGTTAAAGATGCCGAAGGTTCATCCATAATAAGGACTTTGGCATTTTGTGAAACAGCTTTTGCTATTTCAACCATTTGTTGATACCCTACTGTAAGATTTTTAATAAGTTTATCTGGAGATATATCTATATTTAATTGTTCAAATATTTCTTTAGATTTTTTATACATAAGTTTTTTATTTATAAAAGGGCTTTTTGAAAGTCTTTTACCTAAAAAAATATTTTCGGCAGCTGATAATTCGTCAACTAGATTAAATTCCTGATAAATAGTCGCTATACCCATTTCTTTTGAAAGTTTTGGCGTCATATTACTAAATGATTTACCGTCTACAGTGATAATTCCTGCATCAGGATGTATTGCCCCTGAAATAGTTTTAATCAATGTAGATTTCCCAGCTCCATTTTCTCCAATTAAAGCATGCACTTCACCTTTTCTTATATCTATTGATACACTATCTAAAGCCAGAACTCCAGAATAACTTTTTACAATATTATCCAACTTACATATTATTTCTTTAGACATAATTCAGTCCTTCAAAATAATAGGGGCATATATTTACCCCTATTATCTAAAAAATAAATTTATATTTTTCCTGCTATATAATCTTGTACATTTTCCTCATTGACTACCTTAAATTGCCTATAAATTTTACTATCTATATGTTGATTGTTTACAAGTGACATACATATATTAAAAACTTGTTCTGCAAGTTGCTTTGGGTTTCCTAATGAGACTGAAGCCCTAAAAGGCTCATCAGATTTAGATATTTTATCGCAAGCTTCATCTGTAGCATCAGCGGCAAATATTCCAAAATCTTGTGTAGCTTTACCAGCAGCTTTAACTGCTTCATTTGCTCCTATTGCTCCCCCATCTCCTATACATGCTATAACTTTAATATTAGGATTTGACTGTAAAAAAGATTCTGCCAATGGCATTCCTTCCGTAGCATTTATGGCGCTATCTCTTACGGCTATTCTAGCGTTTGGAGATATTTCATTAATACCAGCTACTATTCCATCAGCTCTTTTTATTAAATTGGGATATACACTATATTCAATAATAGCAACATCAGTTTTACCGCCCAATTTTTCATTTATCCATTTTCCAGCTTCCGTACCAATAGCCCTTCCAAATTCAAAATTATCTATAAGCCAAGATACATCAGCATTGTCAGTGTCTTCATCCCAGCAAAATACTTTTATTCCAATATCTCTTGCTTTTTGCATTATAGGTGCTAATGCGTTAATTTCTGCTGGATGTATGGCAATTACATCTAACCCTTTTTGTATGAAATTTTCCATTTGTGTAATCTGATTTGCTGAATTACCTGAGCAATCAACTACAGTCAAATTGACATTATTATTAGCACATACAGTCTTTAAATTTTCTGCCGTAGCTCCCCATACAGGATTAGTTAAATCCTGCACCGTAAATGCCATAGAAATTTTGGTATTAGTTTCATTTTGACTTCCAGAACATGATATAAAAACCATGATTAACTGGGTCATAAGTAATGTTATTAATTTTTTTTGCATAATTAATTCTCCTTCAAAAATAATTTTATTTAAATTTTAATAACAGTCTTTATTATATTGGCTTTATCTTTAACGCTATCGTCCATTG
>CAZUEE010000024.1:0-21365 GCA_964619175.1 uncultured Brachyspira sp.
CTTTAATTTCAATAAATTATAGCAAATTTTATAAAAAATGTCAATATCTTAATTACAATATATAGCTACAGTCCGATTATATTTTTTTATTTGTAATATTATTGATATTATTATCAAATACCAAATTAGCTAGCCAATTAATTAAATTTTTATCGTTAGTCATATTTTTAACATTATTCAATAATTTTTCTTTATCTATAGCTCCGTATTTTGTTAAATCTAAAATTACTTTCTTAAATATATTTATAAAATGATTCTCTTCTCTAATTTTTGCATTATCGAAAGCTACCGATTCATAAAATAACCATAAAAAATTACTCGCTAATAATTTCGTTATTTTGTCATTCGATTCTTTATTCAAATAATCGAACATATCCGAATAAATATAATACATATCAGCAATATAACCGTCTTTGAATCTATTTATATTTACAGCGGAATTATTTCTATTTTCTATGTAAAAATATAAATTTAATGGGATATATACTATGCTTTTAGATTTTAAAAATATCTTAAAACAATAATTTAAATCCTCGCATTTATATCTTGCGAAAATATTATCAAATCCTAATTCTAATAATAATTCTCTTTTAAATAATTTATTCCATAGATGCCCGGAAATATAAACATTTAAATTACAAAATAAATCTATAACATCTTCGCCGTATAAAATCTGATAAGGAATATCTCTAAAATACGAATGATTGAATTCTATTTTATTATTTTCTTCTCTAACGGTAAAGAAATTATAACAAACTATATCCACATCGTTTTTTATCATTTCAAACATAGCCACTTCCAAAAGATTTAAAGCTATATAATCGTCTCCGTCCATAAATAATACCGAATAACCTTTTGCCTCTTTCAACCCCGTCATTCTTGCTATGCCGTATCCCATATTTTCTTTATGTTTTATATATTTTATTCTGTTGTCTTTACTTGCATATTCCAAACAAATTTGCTCGTCTTCTTCAAAATCGGAACAATCATTAACTATAATTATTTCGATATTTTTATAGCTTTGATTTATCACCGTCTCCAAACAATGCCTTAAATATTTTTCGCCTATATTGTAAACTGAAATTAACACGGAAGCTAACGGTTGTTTTTTAAAATTTTGTATATTATTTGAATATAAATTCCTCGATATATAAATTTCTCTTTGAGTTTGATATCCGATATACGATAAATTATCAATTTTACTATTTAAATCATGATAAATATTTTTAACGGCATTTCTTAAACTTCTAAATGGAAGCCACCAAACTATAATATCTATCGGACTTTTCTTTTTGAAAGTAATTTTTACAAACAGAATTTTTATTATTGTATATTTGTCGGTTTCTAACTTTTCAAATAATTTAATCATTATAAATACTCCGCTTTAAAATAAAATGGAGTAAATAATTTTTGCAATAAAAAAATGCAATACTAATTATTGTATTGTATTGTATTGTATTGTATTGTATTGTATTGTATTGTATTGTATTGTAGGAAGTCCTGTCAAGGATGTTTTATTGTTACGCATTTCTTTCAACCCTTAATTTTAATAAATTATATCAAATTTAATAAAAAATGTCAAATCTTTATTATAATATAAATACTTGAAAAAAACGATTTTTTATTATAAACTATTACAAATTCTTTTAATATATGTTTTTCTATTTAATTAATATTTATATAGTGAATAAAAAATAATAACGGAGAGACAATGAAAAAAATTGTTTATATACTGCCTTTGATTTTTATATTTAATTCTTTTTCGTTTGCAATAGACGATATTGTCGATAAGGATAATTTGCATAATTTAATCGAGGGAGTTACTTCTTCGAGAGCTGGAACAGATAGAATAGGAACGATATACGATTTTTCACCTTTAATGGAAAAAGACACTCCTTTTAAATTAGGAATTTCTTTGCTCGATTTGAGTCATATAGTCGACAATAAAGCGAGTATAGGCGGAGAGAGACGATTTGCTTTTTTGCCTAAAGGTTTTATAGGTTTAAGTTATGGCATTTTTGGATTCGGTTATCAATTTTCTTTATATAACGATTTAAGCGGAAGCGATATACCTAACGAATTATTAGAATTTTTAGATAGTGTTTCTACTATAGCTTCAAATTCTTTCCCTATAGATTTTAAAATAGAAAAATATCCAATCGCTCATAGTCATTCGATAGCTTTTGGAATTGCGATGGAAAAATACAGATTTAATTTGCCAATTTCCGTTTCGATTGCAGATAGAAATTATTACGGCGGAAGATTGTCTATAAGTTCCACTCCTAAATTTTCTTTTATGTTTAGAGGCGGTTTAATGAACGAATTTTCTATTTCTTTGCATTACGGAATTCAACTTTCTTCCATAACCAACGATGTCCCCGGAACTTCCACCGCTCCTATGGTTATAGGCGGTTCTTTATACGGTGAGATTATGCTTACAAGATTCGATAATTATCCCGTTCAAATAAGTTTGCCTGTTAAACTCGCTTATTATTACGGTATCGGAAGCAGATGGGCTACTATAGATGCAGGATACGCAGAAGATGCTTTAAATAATTATCTTTATGACGATAACGGCGGACGTTCTACGGGAAGTATGCGATTCTACGCTCTATTGCCCGCTAAATTTGAAGCAAAATTGGGAGCGATATATATTTATGTTATGCCGAGACTTATGTTTGAAGGCAATTTGTATAAAACAGACGGTATGTATAATCTTTATTATGGTATAGAAGGGGAATTGCAAATTACTCCGGTAGAAAATCTTACTTTTGGACTTACCGCTTATGGAGAAGGAAAAAGTATAATGAGACAAAGCGCCGACTTTGAAATAAAAAACGGTTTTGGTGCGGGATTGGATATTTGGGGAATTTGGAGATATTAATACCGCTTGAAAAATAATAAAAAATGTTATATAATATCATATAATGATAAAGCCTTGATATTTAGGTAATTTTGAGGTGTTAATATTATGATTAAATATTTTTCAATTTCAAGAATAATAGTTGCAATATCCTATTTGTCAAAAAAACATACAAAGCAGAGACTCTAAAATATTTCTATAGTTTATAGAATCGGAAAATCACTTTTAATAAATCTATAATAATTAAAAAAATAAAAAATAATTTAGGAGAAATTATATGTTTAATAAATTACCAGATATTTTTGAATCTTTTAACGATGCTCGCAAAAAAGGTTTTCTTGCTATGAAAGAAGAAAAAGATAAAGGAAGAAAAGTAGTAGGAACTTTTTGCACTTATACGCCGAGAGAATTGATATACGCCGCCGATGCGATATCGGTGTCATTATGTTCTACCAGCGATGAAACCGTTCCCGATGCGGAAAAAATATTGCCGAAGAATTTATGTCCTTTAGTAAAATCAAGTTATGGTTTTGCAATAACCGATAAATGCCCTTATATGTATTTTTCGGATATGATAATAGGAGAGACTACTTGCGACGCTAAAAAGAAAATGTATGAATTATTGGGAGAAATAAAAGACACTTATGTTATGCAATTGCCTCATTCAAAAAATAATTTTTCTATGGCGCTTTGGAAAAACGAACTTGTCGAGCTTGTAAAAAAATTAGAGGAAAAATTTGATGTAAAAATAACGGAAGATAAAATAAGAGATGCGATTAAATTATGCAATGAAGAGCGAAAAGCCGTAAAAGAATTTTTTAATTTGGCTAAATTGAATCCTTCTCCAGTAAAGGGAAGCGATATGCATGAAGCTTTGTATTCCTCAAGTTTCAAGTTTGATAGACAGGTTTATATAAACGAAATAAAATCATTAACCAATTCTATAAAAGAAAAATACGATAAAGGAGAAACTCCATTTAAAAAAGGAACTCCAAGAATATTGATAACTGGTTGCCCTACCGGAGGACTTGTCGATAAAGTTATAAAACAGCTTGAAGATGTCGGAAGTTCGGTAGTATGTTTCGAAAATTGTATAGGAACTAAAAATTTTGAAATGTTGGTAGACGAGAACAAAGAACCTATAGACGCTATAGCCGAAAGATATTTAAATATACCATGTTCTATAATGACTCCAAACGACGATAGAATGAATAGAATAAAGGAATATATAAAAGATTATAGCGTAGACGGAGTTGTCGATGTTACTCTTACTGCTTGCCATACTTATGCTATAGAAACCGAAAAAGTTAGAAGAGCGGTTGAAAGCTTAGGCAAATCTTACTTGGCTATAGAAACTAATTATTCTGGTAGCGACGCGGGACAGCTTAGAACGAGACTCGAAGCATTTGTAGAGATGTTATGATTTATTTTGATAATGCGGCAACCACTTTAAAAAAACCTAAAGGGGTTGCCATAGCCGTATATAACGCCATAAATAATTTTGCCAACGCTTCGAGAGGCTCTCATGAATTGTCTATAAATTCCGAAAGGGTTATTTTATCGGCAAGGGAAAGATTAAAAAAACTATTTAACGCAGATAGTCCTAATTGTATAGCTTTTACCAATAATTCTACGGAAGCTCTTAATATAGCCATAAAAGGTTTGATTGATAAAAACGACCATATTATAACGACATCTTTTGAACATAATAGCGTATTAAGACCGATTTACGAAATGGAAAATATCGGAACGGAAGTTACTATTATAAAAGCCGACAAAAAAGGAAATATCGATTATAACGAAATAGAAAATAGCGTCAAAGAAAATACTAAAGCAATTATTTGCACTCATGCTTCGAATGTTATCGGCAATATTTTGGATATATCGCTTATAGGAAAAATAGCCAAAAAATATAAATTACTTTTTATAGTGGACGCATCTCAAACGGCTGGATGTATACCGATAGATATAAAGAATAATTTTATAGATGTTCTATGTTTTACCGGGCATAAGGGTTTAATGGGACCTCAAGGAACGGGAGGATTATGTATAAGGAAAGATTTGTATATAAAACCGTTAAAAACCGGAGGAACGGGCATTAAAAGTTATTCCAAAACTCATCCCGAAAATATGCCTGCAAGGTTGGAGGCTGGAACTTTAAACGGACATGGAATAGCCGGATTGGATGTAGCTTTAGAATTTATAGAAAACGAAACTTTAGAAAAAATAACGAATCATGAAAAAGAATTAAGCCGATATTTTTACGATTCTATAAAGGATATAGAAAATATAAAATTCTACGGAAATTACGAAACAAATAATAGAGTGTCAATAGTAGCTTTGAATATAGGCGAAGTAGATTCTTCAAAAATATCGGATATACTTGCAAGCGATTACGATATAGCAACTAGACCGGGCGCTCATTGTGCTCCTTTGATGCATGAATCTTTAGAGACGGTAAATCAAGGAATAGTAAGATTTAGTTTTTCTTATTTTAATACTCTTGAAGAAATTGAAAAAGGAATAGAGGCAATTAAAGATATAAGTTCTAAATTTAAAAAATAGGAATAAAAAATGTATTATGTCGGAATAGATATAGGTTCAACCGCCTCAAAAGTAGCGGCGTTTGACGTCGATAAAAACGAATTCATAGAATTATTTATGATTCCTACGGGCTGGTCGGGGGTAGAAGCTGCTTCAAAAATATTGGATACATTAAAAGAAAAAAATATTAATAAAAACAATTCTTATTTCATAGGAACGGGATACGGAAGAGTGGCGATAGAATATGCAAACGATACTATAACCGAAATAACCTGTCATGCAAAAGGCGCTAATTTTTTATTTAATGATGCAAATGGAATTTTAATAGATATCGGCGGACAAGACACTAAAATCATAAAGATAAGAGATGGTAAAGTTGACAATTTTATTATGAACGATAAATGCTCGGCTGGGACCGGAAGATTTATAGAATTAATGGCTAATTCTCTCGGATGTTCGATTTACGATTTGATTAATGAGGCTGAAAAATGCGAATCTACAGATATATCCATAAGTTCTACTTGCACCGTATTTGCAGAAACGGAAGTTATAAGCCTGAAATCGGCTGGCAAAAAGAAAGAAGAAATCGCTTATGCCATAGTCTCGTCCGTAGTAAATAAGGTAGTTTCGTTGTGCGGAAAGTTTAAAGACGACAATTATTTTTTTACGGGAGGCTTATGCATATTTCCTCATTTGGTAAAAGTTTTAGAAAAATCGCTTTGCGGTAAAGTAATTACGGATGGCAGAGGACAATATGCCGGAGCGATTGGAGCTGCGATTATAGGATTTAATAAAAACAAATAGTAATTTTTTATAACGAACGATAAAAGGCAAATAATAAAATTGGAAGATATTTTTATGCAAGAAAAAAGACTTATAATAACTTTTAATACTTCGACTGATGTTATGAGAGCCGAAAAATTATTTAAAGAAAATAACATTTTTGGAAAAATAATTTCAATTCCAAGCGAAATATCCGCCGGCTGCGGTTTAACTTGGGAATCTAAAATCGAATTAGAAGAAAAATTGATAAATATATTGAAAGAAAACGATATTCAATACGACGGCATTTACTTTATTAATAAATAATTATACGATTTAATTATATAATTAAAAAGACGATTATTAATATATAAAATTTATATCGATAAAATTTCTATTGGAGTAAAAATGCAAGATATTAGAATAAATAAATTGGCGGAAAGTTTGGTAAGCTATTCTTGTAAAGTTAAAAAAAATGAAAATGTTTTAATAAAAGTTTACGGCGAAAGCGAAGAATATAATTTGGTTACGGCTTTAATAAAAGAAATTTACAAAGTGGGTGGAAATCCTTTCGTGTGGAATCATAATCCTCATATAATGAGAGAATTATTAAAAGATTGCAACGAAGAGCAGATAAAATTATGGGCGCAAACAGATTTAATGCTTATGCAAAAAATGGACGCGTATATCGGAATATGGGGAGGAGCTAACAACGCGGAAAATTCTTCAGTTCGCAGAGAGAATAATCAAATATACGAGAAATTTTATGCAAATCCCGTTCATATGCATGAAAGAGTAAAAAATACAAAATGGGTTATACTCAATTATCCTACTTCTTCTATGGCTCAGCAGGCTTCTATGAGCACGGACGATTTTGAAGATTTTTATTTTAAAGTATGCAATTTGAATTATTCTAAAATGTCTAAAGCTATGGATAATTTGGTGGAACTTATGGAGAAAACGGATAGGGTAAAAATAGTTGGAAACGAAACGGATTTAACTTTTTCGATAAAAAATATAAAGGCGATTAAATGTGCGGGCGAAAAGAATATTCCAGACGGAGAAGTTTTTACAGCTCCAGTTAGGGAATCTGTAAACGGGATTTTATCTTATAACGCCCCATCTCTTTATAACGATGGATTTACTTACGAAAATATAAAATTCGAATTTAAAGACGGCAAAATTGTAAAAGCCTCAGCAAACGACACTAAAAGAATAAACGAAATTTTGGATACGGACGAAGGAGCGAGATATATTGGAGAATTTTCTTTGGGAATTAATCCGTATATAACCAAACCCATGAAAGATATTTTATTTGATGAAAAAATAATGGGGAGTTTTCATTTTACCCCGGGCTCTTGCTATGACGAAGCGCCGAACGGAAATAAATCTATAATTCATTGGGATTTGGTTTGCATTCAAACGGAAGATTACGGCGGAGGAGAGATTTATTTTGACGATGTATTGATAAGAAAAAACGGAATTTTTGTTGTCGATAGTTTGAAATGTCTTAATCCAGAAAATTTGTATTAAGAATTATTAAAAAATTATTATAATATTAATTAATATTTTATTACATTATAAAACAATCTCTAGCTTTATTAATTTTATAATTTGTCTATATCGTATTTGCTCGTTGAATTTTCTATATTAATTTTATATTTAAAATATTTTGTTTCTTTTAATATTAAGTCGATTATATTTTTGTCTTCCGTTATTACATTTGTTATATTGGTTATTTTAAATAAAATTGCAAAACCGTGTATTTTATTTTCGATTAATAAGTTAAATATTTCGTTAATGTCGTTTATATTTTTAATTATTTTATAATAGTCAATATAATTCTCTTTTATAAGTTTTTTGAAATCGTTGAGTAAATAATTGCTTAAATAGTCTAATAGAATTTCAAATATCTCGGTTTTATATATAAACAAATAAGATTTATTTTTATCAGTTTCTTTAATTGCATATTCTAAAATTGTAGAACTTCCCAAAAAGAATATTTTTTTATTATATTTATATTTGTCTAAAAATTTTTTATAATATTCTACGGGTATAAAGTCGTTATTATATTCTTTCGCTATTAACGAATCGTTTATTTTTTTAAAATCATTATAATTAGTAATAATGGTAAATATATGAGAATCTTTACAAGTTAATAATTTATAATCGTTATATTCTATAAAAATAGCGTTATCTATTATTACGGTTTTATTAAGTTCTTTTAGTTTTTCCACTACTTTTTTACTTGCTATATCCCAATTGCATTTCTCCTCGAGCAACTTTTTCCCGAATTCTACGGATTTTTTACAAAGTTTTTCGTAGTTAAAGGCTTTTATTATGGCGTTGGCAATGTCATTTTCATCATAAGGGTCAAAAGAACATTCGTCCAAAATTAATTCTTTGGTAGATGAAATATTTGAAGCAAAACTTGGCGTTGTGCATGCATAACTTTCTAAAATGGGCAGTCCCAACCCTTCGTATAATGACGGCAAAAAATTAGCTTTAGAATTAGAGATTAGTTTAATTAGTTCTTTATCCGAAATATAACCCGTTAATACTATTTGTTTATTAGTTAAATTATTTTTTAAAATTTCAATATTTATATTTTTTATAGTTTCTTTATCGCATTTTCCACAAAGATATAATTTAGAATCTATAGGAATTCTTTTTTGATTATACGCTATCGAAAAAGCTTCTATTAAATTTTTAATATTTTTTCTTGAATCTGCCAAATCAGAAATAAAGACTATGTGATTGTTTCTAGATTTATAAGAATAATAATTATTTATATTTGTAAATTTATTATCCGCTCCGCCGTATATAGTGGTTAATTTATATTTATCTATATTTAAATATTTAACAAAATCTTTTTTTGTAGTTTCGCTATTGGTAAATATATGTTCAAAGGTTAAAATCGTTTCTAATTGTAGAAAATATTCAATATTATTTAGTATTTTATTATCTAAAACTAAATGTATTAAATCATGTCCCAAAGCAACTATTCTTTTGGAAACATTTAATATTTTTTCTGGAAATATATTTTCAACAAAATCGTCAATATCTTTTATTTTTTTACCCAAAAAAGAATGAATAGATTGAATATCGTCAAAAAATAAAAAATCGAATTTATGGCGAAATTTGTAACTATTTAATTTGCCATAATAATAATATTTAACTTTATCGTTATTATAGTTAAATATAGGATGTTCGTTTTCATTATATTTTATAATCGATACTTCTACTTCGGTATAATTTTTTAATATATTGTCAATTAAACAATACATATATCTTCCTATGCCTCTATGCAATGATATTTCATATTGTCTTAAATCAAATAATATTCTTAACCTATCGTTAAAATCGCTATAGTAAAAATCATTTTTTAGGCAATTTTTTCTCTTTGAATATATTTCATAAATTTTTAATTTTAATAAATTATGATTTCTATATAATAGTTTATAAATATTTAATTTGCTTAATAAAATATCTATATCTCTGCCATTTTTTAAATAATCTATCAATTCATTTAATTTGCCGTATATTTTTAATATTAAAGGTTTAGTGGTTATTCTTATTCCGAATATAGTAGTTATTTTGTTCATTCCTTTATATTCGATACTAAAAATTGATTTCAATACTTTTTTCATAAAGACTTTTTCCTAATATTTTTATTTAAGTTAACATATTGCTAATTATAGGAATATAAAATATTAAATTATGATTGAAAATTTCTTTATTTTTTGAAAAGTTTCTATTTTTTTTTTTTTTTTTTGTAAAATATATATCTAAAAGAATAAATAATATTTTATTTATGTTTTAAATAATTAAATATTGACATTTTATTTGTATGATTTATAATGATTTTTATTAATTATAGAATTCGCATATTCCTATAATTAGCAATATGTTAATTAATTTATGTTAATTCTCCAATAAATATTTTAAAAATTATTTGAAATTCTATTTTGTTAAAGAATTTATATTGTCGGGGCTTATTACTATAATATTTTTATTTTTGTTGAACTTATAAGCCTCTTGAGAAAATCCGCCAATAGTAAATATCATATGTTTTGCAGAAGACATTAAATACATATCAAAATATACAGCGTCTTTATTGTCGTTATCGGAGTAAATATAATCTACTTCTTTATTTAAATATTTAAGAATATTGTTTTTTACCCAATCCATATCGTTTGAAAAGAAAAAGAATTTTGGTTTTATAGGTTTTAGTTTTTCTATCATTAAATAAATGGATTTAAAAATATATTCTTTGTATATTGAATCGTTATTTTTAAATGCTCCAAATCCTCCATGCGCTTTAATGTCGCCTCTCCTTATATGAACGGCTACCGATGCGGGATGATTAATTATTGCATTATGAATAGTTAGATTATCGCCTTCAAGTCTGTGAAGCAAATGTTTATCAAGGTCAAGTTTTTCTTTTACTTTTTCAAAGTCATAATTTAACGGAATAGGATAACCGTCAAAATATATATTCTTCATTTTTTTGATATAATTGTCTATCGGATACCGAGTTTCGTCTTTCACATAAAACAATCTTCTATACATTTCAATTTCATCTTTGGCGGCTATTTCAATATCTAAATTTTGAAAACAATTAGTTAAATCAAAAATTCTTTTTTCTTTTCTGAAACAATCCATACCGTAGTTTAAATGCCAAGTAATATCGTATTTTATTCTTACATTGTTATAATTTTGTTTGATAGATTCTCCGATAAAATATTTTTCCAACTGTCCGCTAAATCCGTCGCTTTGCCATATTATAATCGTTCTTTCATCTTTGTCATTGTCTGTTAAATTATTTTTATTCATTAAATATTCTATTTTATAAGCCGTATTTACTATATCGTTAAGAATATTTCGCATATTGTCTCTTTTGCTCTTTTTAGGTATAATCCAAACTAATTTATTTACAAGGTCGGTATAATTTTTATATAACATGGTTTATACCTTTCATAAAACTAAAATGAAAAATTGCGATAAATATTCACTCCTTTGATTTAAAAATATTAGGAGAAAATAAATTATTTTTATGTTGACTGTTGCTAAATTATTAAATAAGGATTTCAATATCATAATAAATAAACTATAAAATATTTTAAAATTTTGTCAAGTATTTACATAAAATATCGTTGATTTTAATTATTTCTATAATATAATTATATACGACTTTTTATTTAGGTTTTTTTATGAGAATATTGGTTTACGAATCGACTCCTCAAATTAGAGATAGCATTATGTCAATATTGATTATGGCTGGATATGATGTGGTCGCTCTAAAAGATAAAAATAAAATTTTGAGAACGCTTGGGAAAAGACCTTTCAATATATCGATTATAGAGGTTGAAGAAGATGACGAAGAAATAAAAACCGTAGTCGAAAAAATTTATATGGACGACAGATATAAAGGAGTTCATGTAATAGCCCATGTAGAAGAAGCTAGTAAAGAACTTATGACGAATATGATTGAAATTGGAGTAATGGGTTTTTTATTAAAGCCTTTTAGCGAAAAAGATTTTTTGGCAAGATTTAATACAATCATAGAAAAAGCAAATTTAACGCCTAAAAAATTAAAATATATGACTACAAACGACATTGATAATTCCGATTTGGTTTTTAGAGACGATGAAAATAATCGCATTTTACATGCAACCATAACCGAATTATCGGCGGTAGGATTAAAATTTATACCTATAGACAGCAATATAGATTTGAACGGAGTTATAAACAACGCTTCGATATATATAGGTCCTTATACTTTAAATATTTCTATCAATATAGCGGATAAAAATAAAGACGAATATACGGGAAATTTTAAATATGTGTCTTTGTTCGATTTAAAATTGATATGCAAATTAGTTCATGATAAAAATTTGGAAAAACTATAATTTATTAATATATTTATTTTTTGTTTCAATTTTCTTTATTCTAATTTTATTAATACAAAATAAGCTATTGTTTTTTATATTTTTTATTATATTATATACGGATAGAAAATTATATTTATTGATTAATTAAAATTCGTTAAAGAGTTAAAAATAATGATGAGAAAATTTGGTTTTATAATTATATTATTTATTCTATTTACGATAAATTTATTTTCGCAAATAATGACTCCCGAAAGAGTGGTGAGTATGATTTCGAATAGGTTTGCCACTATCGATAATTTTTATGCAAGTTTTGTTGAAAGAAACGGAAATAGAATCAATCGAGGCGAGGTAATTTCAAAGAATCCGAATCTATTTAAATTGGAATATTCAGCGGGAACGAACGGGCAGCAAATTTATTGCAACGGTAAAACTTTATGGATAATTTTTCCTCAAAAAAAAATAGTAAGCGAACAAACTTTAAATTACGGCGACAGTGGAGCTATTTATACGAAAGCGGGAGTTTCAAGATTAACTTCAAAATATAATGTAAATTTCTATAAAGAAAGAGAGCTAAAGCCTATAAACAGTTTTGACGGAACCGAATTAAATATAGCTGGTTATAATAGTTCTTTCTATACAGCGGAAGATACTAGACTTGCCTATCATATGCTTTTGACTTTGAAACAGGCGAGAGTGGACAGGACGGGATTTCCTACGATACATTTATGGGTCGATAGAGATGGTATGATTATAAGAATACTCGGGATATCCGCCATAAATACTCCCGTAGAATATTTGTTTACTTCGGTTAGATATAATTTAAATCTCGAAGAAAAAACTTTTACTCCAGAAATACCAGAAGAGATGCAGGTTTTAAAAGACGGTTTAGTGCCGAATAATTGATTTTAAGGATTTATATGGAAACTGTAGGCGAGATATTAAAAAATGCCCGAGAAAAAAAAGGGCTTACCATAGAAAAACTTGAAGAGAAAACTCGTATAGTATCGCGATATATAATAGCTTTGGAAAACGACGAATTCGACAAATTACCCGGCGAAATATATATAAAAGGCTTCATTAAAAATTTAAGCGATAAATTATCTTTGGATTCCAAACTTATTTTAGAAAGATATAGTTTGCAAATCAACGAAAGCAAATTTGAACAAGATTTACATAAAAACGACAAAAATATAAAACCATTAAAAAAAGAGCCGAAAACGAAAAAAAAAGAGAATACAAAGAATATAGACAAAGAGAATGCAAACGAAGTTAAAGATTCTTCTTCGGAGGAAGCCGAAAGAGAAGTTAGAATGCTTGCAATTTCAAATATCAACGAAGAATTTAATAAATCAAAATCAAAAATACGAAGTAATATTAGTAATCCAGAATCTGATTTATTAACCGCAACAAGAAGAGATTTGGATAGATTAAAAAATAGTAGAAAAAAAATTCCTATAGTTACTATTATAGTAATACTTGCATTTTTGGTTATTATAGCCGTTTTGGTAGTTTTATTCTTTAATAGTAGAAACGATAATAGATTTTCAAGAAGAAATAATAACGGAAGAAACGAAGTGGAAATAGTTAGAAATATAGTCAATAACAGCAAATCCACTCAAAATGTTAAGGCAGGAGATATTATAAATTTTAAACCTATGGGAATATCTGCGGATATTAGATTTAATTCTATAGGAAATGTGATACATGTAAATATTAACGGGCAAGATTTATCTCTATCCAAAAGCAGCCCGATAATATTGGATTTGAGCGGAAACGGAATTAACGATTTTAAGATAAATGTCGTGGAAATTTACGATAATTTGGCAACTGTTGAAATGGAAAGATTGGAAGAAAACCAAATGGTAAACGCGGGTTATGGCGATAGCAATTTTAATAATATCGGCAGTAATATTCAAAATCAAACTTTGCCTATAGCCGATTTGCAAGTAATTGATGGCGAAACTTATATAGAACAAAATATTGAAAAATCGAATATTAATATAGATATAACGGCAAAAGGATTCGTTTATTTAAGATATTTTATAGATTCGGGCGCTCCGATGACTCAAAATTTATTAAGCGGAAGAACTGTATCGTTGGAAGCTAACGATGTTATAATGTTTACTATAGGCAATGCGGGCGAGGTTACGGTTAGAGTTAATGGAATAATAGTAAAAGTAGGAGAGGCGGGAGAGACGGTAAATAAGACTATAAAATGGATTAGAAATCTTAACGATTCGACTAAATATAATTTGATTATGTCGGACACAAGATAGAATTTTTTATTATTGCCTTTATATTTATTATTTGTTAAAGAAAAATTATTTTTAATTTTAATCTTTAAAGAGAAAAAAGAATAGAAGATAAGGAAAGCATATTGCATAATATATATTTACATAGTTTGGGATGCGAAAAAAATACCGTTGACGGCGAGCATATATTATCCATAGTCAAAAATAAAGGATATAATATTATCGATACGCCCGAAGAAGCAGATATTATAATTATAAATACATGCGCTTTTATAGAAGATTCCAAAAAAGAGTCTATAAATTCCATATTCGACCATTCGATATATAAAAAATATGGAAAATGCAAAAGGCTTATCGTATCAGGTTGCATGAGCGAAAGATATAAAGAAAATTTTTTGAAAATGTTTAAAGAAGTCGATTCGGCAATAGGAATACATAATCTTGATAATATATTAAACGCAATAGAAAAAGACGGATTTCATGATGCGAAAGAAAATATAAATTATAGAGAATATTCGGGCAGAATAAATACGGGGAATTATCATAGCGCCTATATAAGAATAAGCGACGGGTGTCATGCAAATTGTAGTTTTTGTGCGATACCGAATATAAGAGGGAAGCATAGAAGTCGCAGAATCGAAGATATAACGAGAGAAGTTCAAAATTATGCAGAAAGAGGAGTTAAAGAGATTAATTTAATAGCTCAAGAAACAACTTATTATGGTTATGATTTATATAAAAATTTGGCTTTACCCGATTTGCTTGAAAGTTTGTCAAAAATAAAAGGCATAGAATGGATAAGAGTTTTATATCAAAATCCCGTGATTTTAACCGATAAAATAATAGAAGCTTTTTTCAAAATTGATAAAGTTTTGCCTTATTTCGATATTCCTTTGCAACATGTCGATAAAAATATATTAAAAGATATGAATAGAGGAAATAGAGATTATAAATTTTATAGAAATATGATTGATAAAATACGAAGTTATGACGATAATGCCGTTATAAGAAGTTCTTTTATAGTGGGTTTTCCGGGAGAGAGCGTAGAAAGTTTTAAGAAGCTTTTAAAATTTATTAAAAAGGCTAAAATCGATAGGGTTGGGGTTTTTACTTATTCAGAAGAGGACGGAACTAACGCTCTGCTTATAAATAAATCAAAAATGAATAAAAGAAGAAAATTATTTTTAAGAGAAAAATTGATGAAAACCGCCATAGAAGTTTCGGAAGAGAGATTATCGAGACTTATTGGAAAAACCTTAGATGTTTTGGTTGAAAAAGTTGAAAAAGATAAGATTATAGGAAGAAGCAAATACGATGCCCCGGAAGTTGACGGATATGTTGAAGTTTATAAATATTCTGATAATATAAAAGTCGGGGATATTATTAAAGTTAATATAAAATATAATACCGAATATGATTTAATAGGCGATTATGCGAGTTAATGAATTAAATCGATGGGAGAATTATTAAACAATGAAAAAAAAGATAAATTATAACGAATATTCGAGCAGAGAAGATGCTTTTAGAATTTATTTCGATATAGTGACTAAAATAGTCTATACTTTAAATCTTATATCCGACAAAAACGATATGACGAGAAGATTGTCGAATAATATAGACAGAACTTTAGGATATGAGGATGAAATCGTTTCAAATAACGAAAAAACTATAAATATAAATAATAACGAAGTGAATATATTAATAAATTCTTTGAAAATGGATTTGAAAAAAATATATTCTTTTAAGAAATATAGTTTTAATATAGAAAGATTTATCGAAGAGCTAGAATTAAATACGGACGAAAGATTTATATTATACTGTCTTATAGTTTATACTATTTACGGAGATTCTATGTCGGCAATATCGGTTAGACGAATATTGGAACTTATTACTATAGACTCCGACATTTATATAAATAAATATCATTATTTTGAAAACGAAAGCAAATTAATTTCTTCGGGAATATTAACTTTATCGCATGAACCTTATCCAAGTATAGGTTTGCTTGAAATTACAAATACTTTGGTAACTTTTGTTAATTCTAAAGTGGTTTTTGCATTTTTAGAAAAAGGCAAATACGATATTATATCCGACATTGTAAATGAAGAAAATATAAATAATTCTGTAATTATAGATATAAAGACGGGTTCTCGTAAAAAATCTACAAAAGAGTTTAATATTCTAACTCCAAAAGAAATAGTAAACGAATTGAATAAAAAAGTAGTAGGGCAGGATGAGGCTAAAAAAGCTTTGTCCGTTCATGCATATTTGCATTGTTTGAGAATAAACGGAAATAAAGATATACCTTTTAGGTCAAATATACTTATGATAGGACCGACCGGAGTTGGAAAAACCTATTTGGTAAAAACTTTGGCGGATATATTGGGACTTCCTTTCTCGAGAGCGGATGTTACTACTCTCACGGAAACGGGATATGTGGGAGACGATGTCGAAGTGGTTCTTTATAATTTATATAGGAAATCAAACGGAGATTTGGATAAAGCTCAATACGGCATAGTATTTTTGGACGAAATCGATAAAATAGCAAAAGCCGAACCTCATCAGTCCACAACGGGCAATCCTTCCGATAAAGCCGTCCAAGAAGCTTTGCTTTCTATGATGAACGGAGAAGATATAAGAGTTCCAGAATTTGGCGACAGAAGGATGATGCATTCGAGCGACGGAATTATTATGAATACTAAAAACATATTATTTATATTCGGCGGAGCTTTCGTAGGTTTGGAAGATATAATAAAAATGAGATTAAAAGGAGAAAGCGGACTCGGTTTTGGTTCTAATGCGGTTTTAAATAAAAATAAATTGCAAAAAGATAAAATATTGAGTCAAGTTGATATTAAAGATGTGGAAAAATACGGTATGATACCGGAATTTATAGGAAGAATACCTATATTAGTCGCTTTAAACGAACTTACAAAAGAAAATTTAAAAGATATTTTAATTAAAACTTCAGAATCTCCTATAAAAAAATATACGGATTTCTTTAAAAGCATAGGAAAAAAATTGATATTAAACGAAGATGCCGTAGATTATATAGTGGATAAAGCTTTAACTATGAATATGGGAGCGAGAGCCTTAAAAAGTATAGTGGAAACGGCGATGGTTAATATACTCTTTAATTTGGACGGAATAAAAGGAAGTTCTTTAACTCTCACAAGAAACGATATAGAGGAAGTATTTGATAAAAAGGAAACCGTAAATTCAAGCAATATATTTGAAAAATCTAATATGAATATTCCTAAAAAAGATGACAAAAGTTATATGGCTTGATTTTACCTTATTAATAAATATCTTGTTTTAAAATATGTTAAATGAAACTGATAAAATGGAGTTGATTATTTAAGATGGAAATAAAAGAAATAGAATTATTAAAAGATTATGAGCTTATAGAAGAATATAAAAGAGGCAATAACGAAGCTTTAGATATATTATTAACTAGATACAAAAGTTATATTTTTAATATATCCTATCGTTTTATGCATAATTATGAAGACGCTATGGATTTAACGCAAGATGTTTTGATACGCGTTTTTAAAGCTATAGGAAGATACGAAGAGAGAAACTATTTTAAAGGCTGGCTATATAGAATAATAAGCAATACCGCTATAAATATGTATTCTAAAGCCTATAGAAGAGAATCTCCTTATCTTGAAAAACTGGAAGTGGCTGACGATAGTAGATACAATACGGAAAAAGAATATGAAAGGGTATATTTGAAAGAAAAAATATATAATGCTTCTATAAAATTAAGAGGAAAACAAAGGGATGTATTTATATTAAGGTATTATGAAAATTACTCATATAAAGAAATCGCCAATATACTTAATATATCGAGCGATTCGGCAAAAAGTAATTATTCTTATGCCCTTAAAAAAATGAAATCTTTATTGGAAAAAGAGAGGACTCTTTTATGAAATTATATGAGATTATACAATTTAAAAACAGAATCGAAAAAAGAAAATATTATTTCGATTTGCCAGATTTGCCTGAAAAGGAATGGAATCATCTTTTGCAAAGAGCGAGAGCCATAAATTTGAAAGATATTAACGAAAATAGTATGGCTAGTAATAAATTGTATTCTTTTATGTGTTCGGCGAGGCTTTCGTTTGTTTTATCTGTAGCGATAATTATTTTGTCGTTTTCATTATTATTTTTTACATCCGTAAATAAAAATTCAAATAATAATACGGCTTCCAATAATGTTAATGTTCCCGTAGTTAATGTTTCAAATAATAGTTTTATTTGATTTATATTTTTATGTTTTTTAGTGAAATATATACAGAAAGCCTTTTTATAAATAATTTATATATTGATTTTTTATTATAGCCGATAATTATAATAAATTTATAATTGTATCTTCTTTTTTATCGTTTTATTATTGAATAAATAATATACTTGATATATAATAATATAAATTGTAAAAAATAGGCTGAAATAGGATAGAAATATGTGGCAATTTCATTTAACTAAAAGAGCTAAAGTAGTTATAGATTTTTACTCTCAAGAGGAAGCGAAAAGATTAAATCATGACCAAGTGACCCCCGAGCATGTTTTATTGGGTTTACTTCGAGAACCCGAGTCTATAGCCATAAAATCTTTAAGAAATTTAAAAGTAGATTTGGATAGATTAAAAATAGAATTGGAAACTTCTATGTCTAAATCTTTTTCTAATACAAAATTATACGGACAAATTCCATCTTCTCCAAGAGTTCAAAGATTAATCGCTCATTCTGCCGAAGAAGCTAAAGCTTTCGGACATAATTATATAGGAACAGAACATTTGCTTTTGGGATTATTGCGAGAAGAAAATGGAATATCATATAATGTTCTTACGAGTTTTGGGATAGAATTAAATCCTTTGAAACAAGAAATAATGAAAATGATAGGAGTAGTCGGAATTTCTACAACGTCAAACGAACAAACTCATCAACAGGAAGAAATCGTTAGAAAAGTAAAAACTCCTACTCTCGACCAATTTGCAAGAGATTTGACGAAGTTGGCTAAAGATAAAGAGTTGGATAAAGTTATCGGAAGAGAAAACGAAGTAATGAGAGCCGTTCAAATACTTTCAAGAAGAAAGAAAAATAATCCAATACTTTTGGGAGAGCCGGGCGTAGGCAAAACAGCTATAGTGGAAGGTTTAGCCGAAAAAATAGTGGCGGGAGATGTTCCCGATATCCTTCTTAAAAAAAGAGTTCTTACTTTGGAATTATCTTCCGTAGTCGCCGGAACAAAATATAGAGGAGAGTTTGAAGAGAGAATAAAAAATATAGTTTTAGAAATAAAAAAATCTGGTAATGTCATAATATTTATAGATGAACTACATACTTTAATCGGAGCGGGAGGTTCAGAAGGCGCTTTGGATGCAGCCAATATGTTGAAACCGGCGCTTTCGAGGGGCGAGATTCAATGCATAGGCGCTACGACTATTAACGAATATAAAAAATATATAGAAAAAGACGGTGCTTTGGTTAGAAGATTTCAACCCGTAAATGTAGAAGAGCCGAATATTGAAGATACGATAGAAATATTAAACGGGATAAAATCTAAATACGAAGAGCATCATAATGTTCAATATACGAGCGGAGCCATAAACGCAGCCGTTATTTTAAGTAAAAGATATATAACCGAAAGATATTTGCCAGATAAAGCTATAGATTTAATAGACGAGGCGGGTTCGAGAGCTAGATTAATCAATATGACTATGCCAATAGAATTTAAAGATATGGAAGCGCGTATAAAAGAATTTGATGCCGAAAAACAGAAATGCGCCGATATGCAGGAATTTGAAGAGGCGGAAACTTGGAAAAATAAAAGAGACGCTTTGAAAAACGAACTTGCCGAAAAACAGAAAAAATGGCGAGAAGAAAGAGATAAAATACAAACTCTAATAGAAGAAGACGATATAAGAAATGTGATATCCGAAATAACTAATATTCCCGTTAAAAGACTGCTCGATTCCGAAAGTAAAAGGCTTATCGGTATGGAAGAAGAATTGCATAGAAAAGTTGTAGGGCAGGAAGAGGCTATTTCTTCTATATCCAAAGCTATAAGAAGGAGCAGGGCCGGACTTAAATCTTCAAAAAGACCTTTGGGAAGTTTTATATTTCTAGGACCCACCGGAGTCGGTAAAACGGCGTTGGCTAAAGTTTTGGCGGAATTTATGTTTGGAAACGGCGATGCTTTAATAAGAATAGATATGAGCGAATTTATGGAAAAATTTGCCGTTAGTAGATTAATAGGAGCGCCTCCGGGATATGTGGGATACGAAGAAGGCGGCGGACTTACGGAGAAAGTGAGAAGAAAACCGTATTCTTTAATATTGTTTGATGAGATAGAAAAAGCGCATCCCGATGTTACAAATATACTTTTGCAGGTTTTGGAAGAGGGGCAGCTTACCGATAATTTTGGAAGAAAGGTGGATTTTTCAAATACAATAATAATAATAACGAGCAACCTTGGAGCGAGAGATATAGTTAAGGGAAGTTCTTTAGGATTTAATGCAATCGGAAGCGAAAAAGATGCCAACGATATAAAAAATTTTGCTTTAGAAGAATTGAAACAGAATTTTAACCCAGAGTTTTTAAATAGAATAGACGACATTATAGTTTTCCATACTCTTACAAAAGAAGATTTGAAAGAAATAATAAATATAATGCTTACAGAATTAAACGAATCGATTAAAGATAGAAATATAACCATTAATTTAACTGACGAAGCGAAACTTTACATAATAGACAAAGGTTTTGACAAAAAATACGGTGCAAGAAGTTTAAGAAGAGCGATACAAAAAGAAATAGAAGATTATATAAGCACGGAAATTTTGCTCGGGCATATAGAGGAAGGAGACATTGTCGATGTGGACAGTCATGGCGGAACTTTAATGTTTTCTTACACCAAATCTTTAAAAGTTGAAGATAAAGAATTGTCGAAGAGTTGATAATATGTTATTTTATTTTGTAAAATAAAGTCTAATCTTATTTATATAAATTAAAAACCACAGATACTTCAGTGCCTTTGTCTTTTTCGCTT
>CAZUEE010000025.1:0-15683 GCA_964619175.1 uncultured Brachyspira sp.
GTTCTGTTCTGTTCAACAGAATTATAGTGAACTAATTTATACTGTTTATTATCAACCATATTTAAATTGTCCGTTGCCGTTTTTCGACTTTTTCTTTATTTTATTAAATATAGTTTAATTATACAATTTTAAAAATTTTTGTCAAGCATTTAAAATAAAAAAAATTATTATTTAAGTATTTACTTTTTTTTTAAAAATATTATAATACTATTTGTATAATTAAAGTTATTATTATGTCGCCGTTTTTATTGGGATGATAAACGGAATAAAAACATAATATAAACGACTTTGAAAATTTAAATTTTTTAAACACTATTCATGGAGGGTAGTAATTATGATTATCAACAATAATGTTTCGGCATTAAATGCTAACAGGCAATTGAACTTAAACGGAAGTTCAATGACAAAAACAATCGAAGCGCTTTCAAGCGGACAAAGAATCAACAGAGCGGGAGACGACGCTTCCGGATTAGCTGTATCCGAAAAAATGCGTTCTCAATATCGCGGTCTTCAACAAGCCACGAGAAACGCTCAAAGCGGTATTTCTTTCATTCAAACTACGGAAGGTTATTTAAATGAAACGACCAATATAATGCAAAGAATGAGAGAACTTGCAATACAAGCGGCTAACGGTATATATTCCGACAGCGACAGAGCTTTAATTCAAGTTGAAGTAGACCAATTGGTGCAAGAAGTTGACAGAATCGCCTCTCAAGCCGAATTCAACAAAATGAATATGTTGACGGGAAGATTCGCTTCAGACGGACAAACTCCTATCACTTTTCACATCGGCGCTAATATGGACCAAAGAGTTTCCGTAAATATAGGCGCTATGACGGCAGCTAATCTTCAAGTTGGAGGAGAAACTCCTATTTCCATTTCTTCCGTTGAAACTGCAAACCAATCTCTTGGAAGAATAGACGAAGGCATACAAATGGTAGTGGCTCAAAGAGCTGAATTAGGCGCTGTTCAAAACAGAATGGAATCAATGGTAAAAAGCTTAATGATAGCTACCGAAAATACCATCGCAAGCGAAAGCGTTATAAGAGACGCCGATATGGCTCAAGAAATGGTAGCTTATACGCGTGAACAAATTCTGCAACAAACAGGAGCGGCTATGCTAGCCAACGCTAACATGAAAAATCAATCTATAATGAGAATAATAGGTTAATAAGCGACTTATTACAAATATTATAAAAGCCTTTTGGAGTATTAAATATTCTAAAGGCTTTTATTTTTTTTAACTATTTTGTTTTATTAAATTTTTAAATTTTATTTTATCGAATTAATCGAAATCTATTTTTTCAGAATTAACGACAAAATCTCTATTTAGGAAAAATAAGGTTATAATGATTTTAAAATACGCGTCAAATAAATATAATAATCCCATAGATAAGAAATAGTATAACAAACCTTCTCTAGTTTCTTTTGGAGCGGAAGGAAAAGACAATAAAAACACATTTTTGAAAAATATTATAAATAAAAGGATAAATAAAGCCTTAAAAAATTTCGACTTTATTAAACTCGAAGAATATTTTATGGCGTCTATTCCCCAAGTATGCCTTAAAGCGCAAATATTATTTGTAAACATAAACAAAATTACAAAAATTATTCCGGGAACTATAAAGAAAGCGAATCCGAAAAAAACTATTATCATATATATAATTGAAGTTATGAGTATTGGAAAAATAACCGTAAAACTTTTTTTTATCGCCCAAAAAGCGGTTCTTATTTTTTTATAAACCATAGCCTCTACCATAAAAGATAAAGAAACGACTGAAACTATATCCAAAAACCAAGACAAAAAAGCGTTTAAATAGAATCCGAAATTGACTTCGTTTTTAAACCAATTTATAAAATCTTCCGTAGTTTGCACTTTCAAAGGGTCGAACATTGACGGCGGAAAGTAAGTATTGGCAAGCATAATCGGAATTCCGCATATCATACTAATTAAAAAAAAGTTGAAAAAATTATGCCTAAATATATAAAAAGATATCGTAAACAAATCCAAAATCTCCAAATCTTTTTTTCCCAAATCCTTTCTAAAAGATTGCATAACTTTCCCTATTTTTTAATAATAAATATATATTTTAATCTATACTCGTATAAATTACAAATTTTTTTATAATTCTTAAGTTTTATATTATGAATTTTTAAATATGAATTTTTAAACTTGTTAATTTATTGCTTAAAATTTAAAGTGGATATTTTTATCAAATAAATATATAATTCAATAACATATACAATATATAGAAATTATAAAATGTGAGAATGCAAATTATGAGTATAAAAATTGAAGAATCCGGATTTTCAAAAATAACCTCCGATACAATTCTTTTTAGCGAAGGAGAAAAAGTAGAAAATTTATTGGTTATCACCAAAGGCGACATGGATGTTTATATATCTTCGAGAGATTTGCTCGGAATGGAAGACCAAGAGGAGATAATTAAACATAGCTGCAGATTATTTAAAGTTCCAAAAAATATTATAATAGGTATAGGCGGATATAGAGATAATTCCAACTATATGTTTTCTTTAAAATCGAATATTGAAAACGAAGTATATATAGTAAAAACTTCAAATAAAGCCGAAATTAAAAACTTCTTCAATAAAAATAAGCCATATTTAACGAATATGTATCATTCGATATCGTATTTGGTTCTTAAATTTTACGAAGAATATATAAAAATAAGAAATATAAACAACGAATTAAAAATAATTTCCACGAATTTAGGAGTTTTATATTTTAATCTTAATAATAAAAACAAACATATACAATCGGAAGAGTTTTTGAAAATTAGAGATATATTCGAAGACGCTATAAATTCGGGATTTTATGTTCCGCATTCTTTTGATACAGATTTTGTAAAGGCAAATCATAACGAAGCGTATATGCATAATAAAAGTTTATCGGAAGAAGATAGCGAAAATAAACTTAATGTCGAAATGGATTATATTAGAAGATTTTTAACTATGCCAAAAAATATTAAAGATGGATTTTTTACCTACGATACGAATATGAGTTTATCTGCTGCAAATATGCTATACGATAATTTGACTTATATAATAAATTTGCTTAAAAAAGAATTTGTGGAAACTATGGAAAATATGTTTTTTATGTATTCGCCTGATAAAGAATCTCTATTTAACGAATACTCTAAAATGGCTTTGGAATTGGAAAAAGAAGGAAAAGATAACGAAGTATGGGTGAAATACACTAGACATATAGGAAATATAATTAAAAATTTCTGCAAACTTATAAAAGAAGAATACGATTTTAATTTGAATATAGACGAAGAAGAACTTGACTCAGTAATAGAAAAATTGGAAAGAACTTCCGAAAGTAGAGAAACGGAAAACGACAAAATAAAAATAATTATGGGAGCAGAGCAAATACCGGAAGAAATTAAAAATCCTACAAAGAAACTTATCGAAATGTCGAGTATAGACGAAGAGAGAGCGAAAGTATTATTAAAAGGTTTGGACGAATTTAGAAAACTTAAAGATAAATTCAATACCGATGATGACGCTAGAAAAACGAGAAGGTCGGTTACAAATGTATTTTTTGAAATATATAAAGAAGTGGCAAGAAGAGCGATTATAGACGGAAATAATTCAAAATTGGTAAAAATGTTTTTAAATTACGGTTATATGGACGATGAATTATTAACTCCCAATCAAATAATAGATTTATACGAAATTAATGACAAAACGAACTCTAAAAAATTTAATATTTTCTATATAGACGAATGGCTAAAAAAAATATACGACAAAGAGGAAATGCCTTCGGTTAATGGCTTCGGACAGGACTATAAAGAAGCTTTAAGAGAGATGAAAAAACGCGGAATGATAAGCGAGAAAGAAGCGGAAGAAGATTTTGAAAGTTCGTCAAAAAGGTTAGAATACGAAATAGACAATATGATTCAAACCACTCAAAGATTATGCTACGGACAGATAAGCGTATATTTCCCAATCCTTCATAGCGATATGATTATAAAAGATTTAGACGCTTCGCTAATAAGAAGAGAGACTATAGAAAAAACCATTAACTCTGTAATGGAAGTGGATTTTTCGGCATTCTACAGAGAGGTTTTGTATAAAAATGCAGAATTGAATATAACGAAAGAACTTGTTATGCAAGAAGTTTTGCCAAATATAATATTAATGCCTACATACGGTTCGAGAGCCATAATGTGGGAAGAACTTTCAACCAGACAAAAAAACAGCACGGGAAGATTCTTATTTCCAATATTCACTTCGGAAGATTTGGAATCTTTGGCAATTCCAACTATAGGAGCTTTCAGATGGGAATTATGCAAAACTATGTTGGGTCCCGCTTGGAACGATATTACTCAAATGTCTTTAACTTCCGAATACAGCGATTATGTTCAATTCTACAAAAAGAATAGAAATTTATCGGACGATTCTAAAGAAAAATTAAAGATACAAATAAAGAAATGTAGAAATAATTTAAGAGAAGTTTTCGTATCCGATTATTTTATATGGATAAAATACGAAAGTAAAGGAATAATGAGATTAAACAGAGTTGTGAGAAATATATTGTATAGACAAGTTCCTTTTTCAAAAGATATAAGAGATGAAGTTGAAAAACAGCCTATGTTCGCAGAAATTGCAAATAGATTTAAAAATATAAGAAATAAAAAAGCTTCGGAGATTGAAAACAGATATTATAAATTTACAAAATCTGGAAATCCTTTGCCAAAAGAATTGGAAAATCATATAGATTTTTATAAAAATAGATAAGACTATATTAATTTAATTTTTCATAAAAATTATTTATATAATAAATTTGATTTTTATACAAATAAACATTATAATTATGCAAATAATTTTATTAGTTCTATTTTCATTATAAAAATTATATTTATTTTTCCGAAAATAGTAAACGATAAAATTTATAAATTAATATTTTATGGAGATTTTCAGATGCTACATCGACTTCAAAGTTTAAAGGTAAGGATGCCGCTTATAATAATTTCGTTATTTACGGTATCGATAGTTATTTTAGTTACGGTAACGGGAGTAATGGTATCGAATACTATTAATAAAATAACTTATTCTGGTTTCAACAATACGGTAATGGGATACGCTTCTTTAATGGACACTTGGTTCGAATCTCAATTGGATTTGTCTGAGGTGTATGTTAAATCCGACCCCATTAGAAATTATTTGGCTATGAGAACGGAAGAAACTAGAGCCGCCGCATTAACTAGATTAAGAATTTTTAATAACGACAACGACTATACTATAAATATGGGTTTGACGGATATAAACGGAAATATTCTTGTAGATTCTGGTATAGATGCAAATAAAATTGATAGAATGAGAAATAATATTGATGATAATGTAGTTGGACGAAATATATTTACCCTTCATCCAAGTTTAAGACAAAAAATTCAAGGACCGAGGGACGGTTATTTTAGCGATGATATAACGCGTTCTTTAACTACCGGAGATTGGGCTTTGGCTGCTATATCTAAAGTTACTTCTGGCGGTAGAGTTATTGGTTATTTATATTTTATGCTCGATTGGGCAACTTTGATTAAAGAGCGTATAGAAGAACTAGTTATAGGCGAAACGGGAGCTTTATTCTGTATAGACGAAACTCTTACGGTAAAGATTCACAGCAAAATAGAAAATGTAAACACAGTTTTTCCTCAAGGACTAGGCTTCGAGCAAGCTTTTGAAAACAAATCGGGAATAATAGATTATGTATTCAACGGAGAAGATAGAATAGCCGCATATACGATTATGAGCTATCGTCCTTGGCTTATCGGAATATCTATGACGAACGAAGAAATAGGAAGAGACAATATAAGAGTTATAAGAGCGATAATAATAATAGCCATAGTTTCAATAATAATAATATCGATTATAATCACCGTGTTTATAAAATCCATAACGACTCCTTTGGGATTATTGACGGGATTATCTAAAGAAATAGCGGAAGGAGATTTAAGAACCACAAAACAGAAAATATTCCGTAAAGACGAGCTTGGCGAATTATCGAACGCTTTTGTCGCTATGAGAAAAAAAGTTGTCGACACTATAAATAAAGTGGAAGAATCCGCAAATCAAATTAGCTTTGCCGCAAAAGAATTATCCGAACAAAACACGGATTTATCTCGCAGAACCGAAAGTCAGGCTGCAAGTATCGAAGAGACTTCCGCTTCTATGAATGAAATTTCAAATAATATAAGACAATCTTCAAACGATTCGGTAAACGGCAATAAAATGATATTAGATTCCAAAGATGCTATAGAAAATGCCGGAAATATAATATCCGAAACTACTAAAAATATAGAAGAAGTTCATGAAGCAAGTTCGAAAATTAAAGATATAACGAAAATAATAGAAGATATAGCCTTTCAAACCAATATACTCGCCCTTAACGCTTCTGTAGAGGCTGCAAGAGCGGGAGAACAAGGAAAAGGTTTCGCTGTCGTTGCATCAGAAGTTAGAAATTTGGCTCAAACCACACAAACTTCAGTAAAAAGCATAACCGATTTGATAGAAAATGTTTATAATAAAATAGACAAAGCTACAGAAACGGCAAGAGAGTCTCAAACTATATTCGTTGAAATTCAAAATAAAATTGACGAAGCTTCAACTATGATGCAAAATATAAGTCATAGTGCGGTAGAACAACAAAGCGGAATAGACCAAATAAGAATCGCTATCGAAGAGATGGATACAACGACTCAAAGAAACGCCGCTTTGGTAGAAGAGGCTACGGCTTCTGCGGATGTATTATTCTCTCAATCGAAAGAATTAATGAATGCGATTCATGTATTCAGACTTCCAGAGAAGTAATACGAAAAATTTAAAAAAGATAAAGTTAAGAATTAAATATAAAAAGAGGGGCTATGCGCCCCTCTTTTTATATGTTTATTTAAAACTCGATTAATTATTAAATATTAATTACCGAATTTACTCTTTCATCCGTTATGGCTTTTGTAGGACATTTAGCTATACTTTCGTTTGTAAGAGAATAATCGTCATAATTAACTATAGCTAGATAATTATCGATTTTCATGCCGCCTTCTTTAGTCGCTTTGACGCATATACTACAACCTATGCATGCCCTATCGCATGATTTTTTGGCTATCGGACCTTTATCTTTGGATTTACAATAAACATGAAATTTTTGAGAAACGGGATGAATCTCTATAAGTTTTTGAGGGCAAGCTTTAACGCATGCATTACAGGAAACGCATTTATCTTCCACTATAATTGGAATTCCTGTGTCGCTTTTGATAATCGCCCCAAACTCGCATGCTTTCATACAATCATAAAAACCTACGCAACCATAAGAACAATCTCTGTTTCCTCCCGACATAACCGCCGTCACGCAAGTTTCCGCTCCGCTATATACTTTATTAGTTTTTGCAATTCCGTTATGTCCATGACAGAAAATATAAGCTCTCGTTCTCTCTTTTTGAGGAGGCGCAACTTTTCCCAAATAATCGGCGACTTTTGAAGCCGTGTCCGCTCCTCCAACAGAACAACCGTCAAGCGGGGCTTTTTCGTCGACTAAAGCCTTTGCAAATTGAGCGCAACCGGGAAAACCGCAACCGCCGCAATTGGCGCCGGGCAAAATTTCCGTAAGTTCGGTTACTCTCTCGTCAACTTCCACTTTAAATATTTTGGAAGAAAATATTAATATAACAGCGAGTATCAAAGTTATTAAAGAAGCTGATACCGATGCAATAAGAATAGTAGTAAACATAATTTTATATCCTTAATTTAAATTAAACCGTTTTTATATTTTACTTAATGATTCCTGAAAATCCGTAAAATATTAAAGCCAATATTCCAGCCGTAACGAAAGGCATAGACGGACCTTTAAACGCTTCGGGTATATCAGCCGTAAGCAATCTCTCTCTTATACTTGCCATTATAACCAAAGCAAATGTAAATCCGATTCCCGCTCCCAAAGCGAATACTATATTTTCTATAAAGCCGTATTGGTATAAAACTCCGAATAATGCCAAACCTAAAACGCAGCAGTTAGTGGTTATTAACGGAAGATAAATTCCCAAAGCCAAATACAAACTTTCGCTCGTTTTTCTGATGACTATTTCTACAAATTGAACCAAAGCCGCTATGACTATAATAAAAAGTATGGTTTGTAGAAATTCAATTTTAAACGGCACTAAAATATAATATTGAATCACCCAGCTAACGGCGGCGGTTAGAACCAAAACGAAAGTAACCGCAACTCCCATACTTATAGCTGAATCGAGTTTGTTTGAAACTCCTAAAAAAGGGCAAATCCCTAAAAATTTAGTTAATACAAAATTATTAACAAGCACCGTTGCTACAAATAAAAGTATTAAATTTATCATAGTAATTACCTCGCATTTTATAAATTAAACTCTTTTAGAATTTCTAGAATCTATCGTTCTTTTTATAGCTATCAAAACCGCCAAAGTAAAGAAAGCGCCCGGAGCCATAATCATAACGACCCAAGGAGTTGTTATCTCGTTATAGGCGTTTAATGCGAAAGGAACGGAAGATTCGACAAAATTTCTTATCGAACCCACTATATCCAAACCGAGCCAAGTTCCATTTCCGAGTATCTCTCTTATAGAACCTAACAATACCAAAGCCATAAAGAATCCGCATCCGTTTCCAAAGGCATCCGCTATACTCGGAACTATTCCGTTTTTGTTTGCAAACGCTTCCGCTCTTCCCAATATGATGCAGTTTACCGTTATCAAAGGCAAATAAGGACCTAAAGCTAAAGATAAAGTATAAAATTTAGCTTTCATTATGATATCGGTTAATGTAACGAAAGCGGCTATAACCACAATGTATCCCATTATTCTAACTTCGTTTGCATACGCTTTTTTTAAGATAGAAATCAAAGCCGAAGAACAAACTAAAACGAATATAGTTGCAACCGACATACCGATAGCGTTCATTACGCTGCTTGTTACCGCTAAACTTGGACACATCCCAAGAATTTGCACGAAAGTAGGATTATTCTTCCATACTCCCTCCATAAATACTTCAGAATTTTTCATGATACTTAACCTTAATTTAAATGTTTATATTTTATATTAACATAAATTATACTTTTTTCAAGGGTGTAAAAATCAAATTTTCACATTTATTTTTATCTATCTTCCATCGCCACAAATTCTATAGGTTCGGTTACATTTTTATACGCAGGTCTTATTATTCTTCTTGCGTCAAAATTAAGTTCTTCTATTCTATGAGCGCACCAGCCGACTATTCTTGCCATTGCAAATAGGGAAGTATAAATTTCTTTCGGTATTTCGAGCATATCGTATATAAAACCCGAATAAAAATCCACATTTGCGCAAACTCTTTTATTTTCTCCTTTAACTTTCATAAAACATTCCATAGCCCTTTGTTCTATAAGTTCTAAAAATTCAAATTCTTCGTCTTTGGCTTTTTCTTTTACAAGTTCTCTCGCAAGTTCTTTTAATATAACGGCTCTCGGGTCGGATAAAGTATAAACGGCATGTCCCATACCGTAAATTAATCCGCTTTTGTCATAAGCTTCTTTATTTAATATTTGTATCAAATAAGCGTCCAATTCTTCTTTGTCTCTCCAATCCGATATGACTTCTTTTAAATGATTAAACATTTCCATAACTTTTATATTAGCTCCGCCATGCAAATCTCCTTTAAGAGAACCAATTCCTGCGGAAATGCTAGAATAGGTATCGGTGCGAGCGGAACTTGTAACTCTAACGGTGAAAGTTGAATTATTACCTCCTCCATGTTCCGCATGAAGTATCAAAAGCAAATCTAACATTCTCGCTTCCAATTCTGTAAAATCTTGTTTAAGCATATATAAAAAATTTTCCGCTATAGAATATTTCGTTTTAGGCAGAATTATATTCAAATATTTGTGAAATACGCTGTAATGATACATATTATAAGCGTATGCTATAACGGCTGGAAATCTCGCAATTAATTGTATGGATTGAAGCATCAAATTTTCCAAAGATAAGTCTTCTGGGTTAGGGTCATGAATATACATTTCTAGAACGCTTCTCGAAAGAATATTCATTATATTCTGTCCTTCAAGGTCTATTATATTCATTATGGTTTTTTTATCCAAATACATATTGTCGTTTATAAGTTCTTTAAAACATTTTAATTTTTCCATATCGGGCAATTTTCCCGAAAGAAGTAGATAACATATTTCCTCGTATCCAAATCTTTTGCTTTGAAGTATATCTTTCGTTATATCTTTTAAATCGTATCCCCTATAATATAATTTTCCGTCTATCGGACAAACCTTGCCGTTTTTATTTTTTTCGTATCCTACTACATCGCCTATATTCGTAAGTCCTACCAATACTCCCGTTCCGTCTTCGTTTCTGAGACCTCTTTTAACATTATATTTTTCAAAAAGCTCGTTGTTTATATGATTTCTCTTTTTTGAATGGTCGTATAATTTATATAATAAGTATTCTTTTTTCATTTTATTTCTCCGTTATTTAAATATATATAATTAAACATCTATAATTCTATAATATAGAAAGTATTTTATCTCCAAATTCTTTAGTTCCCAAAGGTTTTCCATTTTCCATAAATAAAGCCAAATCTTCGGTGGCGTATCCTTCTTCAAAAGATTTTTCCAACGCTTTTATAATCAAATCGGCAGCTTCGTTTAAATTCAAATATTCCAAAGCCATAACAGAAGAGAGTATTAAAGAACATGGATTTGCTTTATTTTTACCTGCGATATCGGGAGCCGTTCCATGAGTCGCTTCAAAAATTGCATGTCCCGTTTCATAATTGATATTTCCGCCGGGAGCTATTCCGATTCCTCCAACCATAGCCGCAAGCTGGTCTGATATATAATCTCCATTTAAATTTAAAGTGGCTATAACCGAATAATCTTCCGGTTTTAATAATGTGTTTTGCAAAAAGGCATCCGCTATATTGTCGTTTATTATTATCTTTCCGTTTTCTTTATTTTCTTTTAATTTTTCTTTCGCCTTTGATTCTCCGAATTCCTTTTTTATTTCGTTATATTCTTCCATAGTAAAAGTTTCGCGCGCAAAATTCTCTCTCGCCAATTCATAGCCAAATTTTCTAAAAGCGCCTTCCGTGAATTTCATTATATTTCCCTTATGAACTATCGTAACCGAAGGCAAATTAAATTTAATAGCATGCTTTATAGCGGCTAAAATCAACCTTTTAGAACCTTCTTCCGACACGGGTTTTACTCCAAACGAAGAGGTTTCGGGAAATCTCACTTTATTTATTCCCATTTCGTTTTTTAAAAACTCGTAGAATTTTTTAGCTTCTTTAGTTCCGCTTTTCCATTCTATTCCCGCGTATATATCTTCCGTATTTTCTCTGAATACGCACATATTTACTTTATTAGGCTCTTTTATCGGAGACGAAATTCCCTTAAACCATCTAATCGGTCTTAAACAAACATACAAATCCAAAGTTTGACGCAATGTTACATTTAAAGAACGAATTCCCTCTCCAACGGGGGTGGTTAAAGGTCCTTTTATTCCAATCAAATATTCTTCAAAAATTTTTACGGTTTTATCAGGTAAAGGCGTTCCAAATTCTTTTATAGCCTTGTCGCCCGCAAAAATTTCTATCCATTCTATAGATTTTTTATCGCCATACGCTTTTCTAATCGCTTCGTTTACAATTTTTTGAGACACGGGAGTTATTTCAGCTCCTACTCCGTCTCCTTCGATAAAAGGAATGGAAATTTTATCGGGAATCATCAATTTTCCGTTTTTCATTTCAATCTTGCTCATAATATTCCTTTTAATTTATAGTTTAACAATCGTTTTATTATTTTAAATTTTATTTTTAATATTATTTTCAAAAAGAGTATTTAAAGCTCCTCCGTTTCTAAACCATTCTATTTGAGTTTCATTATAAGTGTGTAACGCTTCAAAATAAATTTCATTTTTATTTTCGCCTACGACTTTAATCAATAAAGGTTTATTAGGCGAAAGAGATTCGATATTTTCTATTGAGATTTTATCATACTCTCCGATTTTATCGTAATCGTTTTTATCTTTAAATGTCAATGCAAGCATACCTTGTTTTTTCAAATTAGTTTCATGTATTCTTGCAAAACTTTTAGCCAAAATAACCTTTACATTTAAAAATCTCGGTTCCATAGCGGCATGCTCTCTGCTAGAACCTTCGCCGTAATTTTCTTCGGCAACCACAATCGAAGATATATCGTTTAATTTATATTCTTTGGCGACTTTTGAAACTTCCTCGTAATTTCCGCTTAATTGATTGAATACCGAATTCGTTTTATCGTTAAAATAATTAACCGCACCCATAAGCATATTGTCAGATATGTTTTCCAAATGTCCTCTGTATTTCAACCAAACTCCCGCCATAGATATATGGTCGGTTGTGCATTTGCCTTTAGCTTTTATTAATAACGGCATATTTTTAAAATCTTTCGCGTCAAATTTTGGAAAAGGTTTTAATAATTGCAAACGATTAGAATGTTCGTTTATTATAATTTCAACTTTTGAATCTGGGATATTTTCTTTTATTGCGTTTTCTACGGTTAATCCCTCTTTAGGAAAAGCCTCTCCAAAAGGAATATCTAATTTTACCTCTTCGCCGTCTTCGTTTATCAATGTGTTAATTAACGGATTAAATCTTAAATCTCCCGCTATACTTAAAGCCATAACTATTTCCGGAGACGCTATAAAAGCATGAGTATTCGGATTTCCATCCGCTCTTTTTGCGAAATTTCTATTAAAAGAAGTTACTATAGAATTTGCTCTATTATTGTCGTTAGTTTCTCTTTTCCATTGCCCTATACAAGGTCCGCATGCATTGGTCATTATAATAGCGTTTATTTTTTTGAAATCGTCTATTATTCCGTTTCTTAAAGCCGCGTTATAAGAGTTTAAAGAGCCGGGATTAATTATTATTTGAGATTTCACTTTTAATTTTTTCTCCACAACTTGACGAGCTATAGACGCCGCTTTACTTAAATCATAATACGAAGAATTTGTGCAAGAACCTATAAGTCCAACTTCCATTTTTGTAGGATATTTATTTTCTTCTACTTTTTTTGCAAAATCGCTTATATTCGAAGACGCATCGGGAGTAAAAGGACCGTTAATATAAGGTTCTAATTCTGATAAATCAATTTCTATTATTCTATCGTAAAACTTCGAAGGATTTTTATACACCTCTTCGTCCGCCTTCAAATTATTCGAATTCTCTTCGGAAAGATTTGCGACTTCTTCTCTTCCCGTTTTAATTAAATATTCTTTAATATTATTATCGAAAGGAAATATAGAAGTCGTAGCCCCTACTTCCGCTCCCATATTGCATATAGAACTTTTTCCCATAGCCGAAAGAGTGGATGCTCCTTCTCCGAAATATTCTATAATGCAATTTGTCGCTCCTTTTACGGTTAAAATTCCCGCCAATTTTAATATTACATCCTTTGCGCTTGCCCAACCGTTTAATTTTCCCGAGAGTTTAACTCCTATTATATTTGGAACTTTTAATTCCCATTCTTGTCCCGTCATAACATCTACCGCATCCGCTCCGCCGACTCCTATAGCTATCATTCCCAAACCTCCCGCATTCGGAGTATGAGAATCCGTGCCTATAATCATTCCGCCGGGAAAAGCGTAATTTTCTAAAATTATTTGATGTATTATTCCCGAACCTGCCTCCCAAAAACCAAGTCCGTATTTTTTAGCTACGCTTTCCAAAAAATCATAAACTTCTTTATTTACATTTATAGCATTTTTTAAATCTTCTTCCGCTCCTTTGCAAGCTTCTATTAAATGGTCGCAATGTATGGTAGCTGGAACTTTAGACGAATTTTTACCCGCGTTCATAAATTGCAAAAGCGTCATTTGAGCGGTGGCGTCTTGCATAGCGACTCTGTCGGGTTTAAAATTGGCGTAATCTTCTAATCGTTTAAAATCTTTTATATCGTTTTCGTTATACAAATGAGAAAATAATATTTTTTCCGATAAAGTTAACGGTTTTTTAATTTTATTTTTTATTTTGTCAATTTTAGCGGAATAATTTTTATAAAATTCTCTTATCATTTCGATATCGTAAATTTTCATGATAAATCCTAAATTAAAGAATCTTAAATAATAAAAATTTTTAATATTTTTTAGAGTATTACTATATACCGTTTTTTCTTTTATATCAATATTAATTATTAAATTAATATTTTTATTTAATTTGCTAAAGGCCGCTTCGGCAAACAACCAAATATAATAAAATTTTCGTATATATACTATTGCAATGATATTACCTAAAATATATAATAAAAATATATAAATATTAAATAATTTATGGGGGAAAATATTATGTTTAAAAAATTATATATTTTATCGTTATTGGCTTCAGTTTTAGTAATTTCATGCGGAACGGGAGTAAGCAAAAAGAATCCCGAAGGCTGGATTAATAAAGACACTTTTAGAGTTCTTGGAATGGGTTCGCCAAGCGATACAATAGATGCAAATGATAAATTTAGAAGAGAGGTTACTTCGAAACAAGCGGCTGAATTGGACGCCAAAAATAAAATCGTAGCTAAAATAGCCGGTTCTTATATAGAATCTTTAAGTTCCACCGAAAAAGGCATGATAGACGAATATGTTATACAGGAAAGAGTTGCGGGAAGAATAAGAGGCGTATCGGTAGTAGAAACCAAATGGGATTCAAAACAAAATTGCACGGTTGTAGCCGAATTATATTCTAAAGGATTAAAAAATCAAATGGATAGTTTAATCTCAAAATATTTAAAAGAAGTTGGAATGCAATACACGGCTCAAGATATAGCCGGTAAAGTTCAAACTTACGAATAATTTATATATTTTATATGTTATAGGTAAATAAAGGAAATTTGATTTATGTATAAAGAAGATATTAGCGGGAAAATCGCTTTCGTGTCTGGAGCAAGCGCCGGGATTGGCGAGGCTGTTGCAAAAATGCTCGCTTCAAACGGCGTTAATCTTATATTAACCGCAAGAAGAATAGATAAACTCGAAAGTTTAAAAAATAGTTTGGAAAAAGAATATAAAATAAAAGTAAAAACTATAAAAATAGATTTCTCAAAAAGCGATGATATAGTTAACGCTTTAAATTCTTTAGAAGACGATTGGAAAAATATCGATATACTTATAAACAATGCCGGGCTTGCTTTAAATAAAGATGTTTATTCTAATAATTTGCTTGAAGATATTTTACAAATGATAAGGGTAAATTGCGAAGGCTTGATAACTACGACAAGAATGCTCATTCCGTTTATATTGAAAAGTAGTCATGGACATATAATTAATATTTCCTCCACAGCGGCAGACGAAGCGTATTCTGGAGGAGCTATTTATTGCGCTACAAAATCTTTTGTAGAAATGTTTTCAAATGCCATAAGAATAGAATTGGTGGACAAACCCGTGAAAGTTACGAATATAAAACCGGGACTCGTTAATACGGAATTTTCTACCGTAAGATTTAAAGGCGATAAAGAAAAAGCTGATAATGTATATAAAGGTTTAAATCCTTTATATGCTGAAGATATAGCCGATAATATAGAATATGTAATAACGAGAAAAAATCATGTTCAAATATCGAGTATGACTATTATGGCGGAAAATCAGGCGACGGCGACTATAGCGTATAGAAAATAATATTTA
>CAZUEE010000025.1:15783-21173 GCA_964619175.1 uncultured Brachyspira sp.
AAATAATATTTATAATAATAAAAAATAAATTGTGGAGTATCTTTCTATGGGAGATATTGATAAAACCAGAGACAGATTAAAATTAGACGATATTGAAGAAGATGACAGAAGAGACTTATTCAATAAATTTGTTGGAGCGGGAGGCGAAGTTTTATACGATAGAAAAAAAACGAGTCAAAATACCGCAAATAGTCAGGTAAAGAAAAATAATTCCGTAAGTTCAAATGTCTCAAGCCATTCGGATATAAAATCGAAAAAAGAATCGACTTTTACGAATAAACAAGTCGCTCATGAAACCGCTGAAAAATCAAAAACCAACGAAAACGAAATAGCGTCTACCGTAAAGAAAAAGAAACCTTTATTTTATAATACTAAATTGTGGTTTGGAGCTTTCTCTTCAGGAGTTATAACTTTATTCGGCGATAAAATTCATCCTAAATTTTTAAATTTCATTGATAGAAATGTAATATCCGCTCTTTTGGAAATGGACACTTTAATACTTAACGCTTTGAATCCTATGGGAATAAACGATACCGATGCAAAAAATAAAAGAGATAAAGTAATAGCCCGATTTGCAGAAGAATTGGAAGATGTTGAACTTTTGGAAAGAATAAAAGACCAATACGATGAAAAAATTTACAAAAATCTATTAAGACCTTATAAAGATTTGGGTTATTCCGTGATAGCGACAAATTATGTTAACGAATTAAAAAGCATGTTTCGTCCTCTTTATGTTTTGCATCTATATGTTTCGAGAATAAAATCGGTTGGCGAAAAAGCGATGTTGTCTTATGCAGCAGTCGATAATATGAGCAAAGGAATAGTAAACTCTAGAATTTCGGCTTTTAAAAGAGCGGTAGACCTTATATATTTAAAGTATTATCCAAAATTATTGATTTTGCTTCAATACGCTTCTAAAGAAAAATTGGAAACCATAGACGATTTTAATAATTTTTTAGATATTAAAGATGTCGATATACTCGGATATTATACGAAATTAAAATTGGCGAATCAAAAATTGTATGAAAGTAAAGTCGAAGAGGCAAAAGAAAATATAGGAAAAAAAGATAAAGAGGAAGAAGAAAAATTAAGCAAAATAGAAACGATAGGAGTAAAACTTATCGAAAAATGCGTTTCCTTCAAAAAATCTGACAATAATATAGAATATGAAACCGACCCGTTTTACAAGGTAGCAGAAAACGATAAAATATATAGAATAAATATTTTAATAGATTTTTTGGATAGAGAATATTCAATACTTTTTGTTTCAAATAAAGTAAAATATAATTTGGTTTACGATAATCTTGTTAGAACGGATTATAAAACCGATTTTAATAATATATTTTTATCTTTATCGGATATAAATTCGAGATTTAACGAATATAGCGAAATTTGTAAAAGTATTTTAAAAATAGAACAAGACGAAGCTATGAGATTCGAGCAGAGAGTTTCGATGCTTTCCGAGAGAAACGGACAGAGAGTTTATATTGCAAAAAATTTAAAATCTACCGTAATATCGATTATCTCTCCTTTCAAAAAGAAACTTGATAAATTGCTTTTGGATAAAGAAGAAAGGGAAAGAATAATTGGAAATCCCAACGATATATTAACTTTCTTTACCGATATAGGAAATCACAGAAAAAGAGTTCAAGGCTATAATGTTTTAAAAGCGTTAACGGAAGCCTATTATTTCGTTTCGGGATTCAATTATTTAATAAATGAAGGCGAACTTTCGGGAGCAGGTTTATTGATAGAAAGAGAAGAATTAGAAACCTCAAGCGAAAACGATAAAAAGGGCGAAGATATAAAAAACGATAATAATGACGATAATAATAAAGAAAATGAAAGTAATAGAAATGAAGAAAATACGGATATGCCCGTTCCAGAAGATATAGACGATACTAAAGAAAATATGAATGATATATAAATATAGTATAATAAATATTTAAATTGGAGATTTTATTTGTATAAATCGAAAAAAGTCATAATGCTTGAATATATTCCCCTCAGAATTTTAATGGAAATTATAGCGTTATCCCCGTATATAATCGTAGTTTTATTTGCAAAATTTATAGGCAGTTTAATGTATTATTTTGTTCCAAGCGCTAGAAAAGTGGCGTTAATAAATTTGAAACAGGCTTTCCCAGAAAAAACTTATAAAGAAAGAAAGAAAATAGCCAAACGTTCTATGAAATCTATGATAATAACTTTTGCGGAATTTATAAAATCTTCGCGAATGTCGGATGGTCAAATTTTGAAAAGAATAGAAATCGAAGGACTCGAGCCTTTCGATAATGCTTTGAAAGAAAAAAATAAAGGAATGGTATCAATTACGGGACATATAGGAAATTGGGAATATATAGCGTTTTATTTTGCAATTCATAAATATAATCCCAAAGTTATATTCAGACCTTTGGACAATCCCAAATTGGATAAATATGTTCGTTCTTGGAGAGAGAAAAGAGGAATGGAATGCATTTCGAGATGGGGAGATTTAAGGGATATATTTAAAGCTTTATACGATAATTCGCCTGTCGCTTTTTTATGTGACCAAAATTATCTGGAAGGAATTTTTGTGGACTTTTTCGGTTATCCTTGCGCCACCGCCGTTGGACCTATAGCCGTTGCGATGAAAACGCGCTCTCCGATAGCGATAGTTTACGATTTGCCCGACAGATACGGACATCATAAAATAATCGTTTCCGAAATAATGTATATAGAAGAAAAAGAAACCAAAGAAGAGACTTTGTATTATAATACTCAAAAATATACCAAAAAATTAGAGGATATAATAAGAAAGCATCCCGAGAATTGGCTTTGGGTTCATCCAAGGTGGAATACGAGACCAAAAGGAGAGCCGGAAATATTTTATAAGCATAATAATTATAAATAAATTTTTTTTACATTATTTTTTTACATTAGGTTTATATAATACAATCTAATTAAAAATAAAAATTATAATAATAACTATTTAGGAGGTATTTTATATATGACTCAAAAAAAATCTTCGTTTATGTTCTTTTTAAACATAGGACTCACATTTACTTTGGTTGGCATTATAATTTCTTTCTTTATTTTCTCGCATGAAAGAAATTATAAAAGAGGCGATTTTGTGGTTAATGCACAAGCCGCCCCTCAAAAAGTAGCTTTTTCAGGCTCTATAGATGGAGCTTTGGAAGTAGAAAGCGCAATTAGGGAAGTGGTTAATAAAAATATGGATGCTGTAGTAAATATATCCACAGAAATCGAATCGAGACATACCGAGCAAGACAGATACGCAGACGAGTTTTTTAGATTTTTCTTCGGTGACCAAGTGCCAAGACAGAAAAGAAACCAAAGGTCTTTGGGAAGCGGTTTTATAGTTAATGAAGACGGTTATGTATTGTCTAATTATCATGTCGTAAAAGGAGCGACTAAAATAATGGTTTTACTTTATGGAGAGAGCGAAGAACTTCCCGCAAAATTAATTGGTTATGACGAAGCTTACGATTTGGCTTTACTTCAAATAGAAGCCGACAGAACTTTTCCTTATGTGGCTTTGGGAGACAGTGACGCTATAGAACCCGGAGAATTTGCAATAGCGATAGGGAATCCTTATGGGCTTAACAATACGGTAACCTTTGGAATAGTTTCTGCAAAAGGAAGAAGCGATATTGGGGCAAACAGGTATCAAAGATATATACAAACCGATGTTGCGATAAATCCCGGCAATTCCGGCGGTCCTTTATTTAATATTCATGGACAAGTTATAGGAATAAATACTTTAATCTATTCTACTTCTGGAGGAAGTATAGGAATAGGTTTTGCAACTCCTATCAATATAGCCACTTCCGTTATGAACGAATTGAGAGAAACGGGAAAAGTAACTAGAGGTTATTTGGGAATATATTTGCAAGATATAGACGAAAATTTGGCTAGAGGGCTTAATGTTAGGCAGGGAAGTGGAGTTTATATAAGCGAAGTAGTTCCAAATTCTCCAGCAAGCAAAAGCGGATTGCAAGACGGAGATATCATAGTGGAATATGACGGCGACAGAATGACGAAATCTGCCGATTTATTCAATAAAGTTGCTACTACAAAAGTTGGAAAGCAGGTTATTATTAAATATTTGAGAAACGGCAGAGAAAGAAATGTAAGAGTAACTATAGAGGCGAGAGTGGAAGATACGGAGGTAGTTCCGAGCGGCAGAAATTTACCAAATAGCGGACAGTCGAATTCTCGTTCTTGGATGGGACTCGAAGTTTCCGACATAACGCCTGAAATATCTCAAAGACTTCAAATTAGAAATAACGAAAAAGGGGTAGCCGTTTTAAATATGACTCAATCGTCAAAAGCCTATCAATCGGGGCTTAGACCGGGCGATGTTATAAAGGCTATTAACGGAAGAAGCATAACGAATATTAGCGATTATAACGAATTCGTTAAATCTTACGGAAACGAAAGGTCTTTTACGATTACCATAAAGAGAGCGAGAATGACTTATGTAATCATAATCGAATAATCCTTTAATATAAATTTACAAAAGAGACTGCAAATTAAAAAATAAAATTTGCGGTCTCTTTCTGTTTATTATTAATAATTAAAATAAAAGTGTCTATAATAACCTTTAGGATCTTCTTTACTAGCAGTAGGGTTAGGGGTAATAGGAGCATCGGTTATAAACTGACAAGTTGCAGAAATTGTAATACTTTCTACTATTCTAAGTTCATAGACACTTTCATACTTATTATCATAATCATAAGGAGGTGATTGTTTTGTCTTAAAATACTCTTCCTTAAAAATTATGCGGTAAGCTTCTACTCCTGTCCATTCTCCACTTGCACCATTTCCAGAAATACGACCACCCCCCATAAATAAAGGTTCAATTCTTTTAACATTATTATATACAATTTTATTTTGGTATGTATAAACGGTAACCTCGTATGAAAAAGCTATAGAAACTGATAACGAAGTTAGTAAAATTATACAAAATATTAATTTACGCATTTTATTCTCCTGTAATTTTTTAATTTAATTTAGTAATATTATAAGATTTACCGCCATATTCTAAAGTTCCGCTTGTAGAACTATCAAAAGAAAAAGTATAAGCCTCATTATAAGTATAACTAGTTGGACTATTTGGGATTAGACTCATATCATCTCCCACTCCAGATTCGCCTCCGCCGTTTTTTTCCAAAATGGATATTTCTACATTCGATGTTGCAAAGTGAGGGCTAATTTTTAGTGCATCTTTACCATTGTCATACACCCAAAGTCCGAAATATTTTGATAATCTCATTTTCATACTCATTTTTAATTTTCTCCTTAAAAATTTAATTTAAAATTATTTATAACTAAACGGAGATTTTTAATTTTCTCCGATAAGTTATCGAAAGTAATTGAAGTTAAAA
>CAZUEE010000026.1:0-12137 GCA_964619175.1 uncultured Brachyspira sp.
AATTAAATATATTTTCGGAATATTAAAATAGAATTTAATATAGAAAAATGCATTATTATATTTTTTTATTTTTAACTATTTTAAAACTCAACTATGTCAAATCTATTCCAATTACCAAATTTTTATTTAAAAATATTTAAAAATATTCAAAAACCACTAAAATTTGTATCAAATGTAGTATTTCAAGCAAAAAATCTATTAATTTGTGCCAAAAATACGCTTTTAGCTAAAAAAGTACTTGACGATTTTTTTTTTTTTCTTATCTTAAGGATAGAGATGTTGATGATATGAAAATTATCAATATCCAAAAAAATTAATCAAAGGAGGATGAGTTATGAAGAGACTCACAACACTATTAATGGCTGTCTGCATTTTTGCGGTAATTGGTTGTCAAAATAAAATAACAAACAATATTACCCAAAAAGAAAAGCAGTCGATGCTAACAATCGAAGAAGCTGGCGGAACGCCTCTTTTTTCAGTTCAAGCAGTATCGGAATTTTTAGGCACACCAGAATTTGGAGGAGTGTTTGCTACGGAAGCTGGAAGCGTAGGCTACAAAATTAAAGATTCTAAAATCTATTATGTAGAAAAGCAAACAGACGAAAAACAGATTTGGACGGAAATTCCAGACGATATTGCAGTCGACAGAAATCTAAACAAGCTACAGTTTAGAAATCCAGAAAGCGGTAGATTGGAAGTTCTTACTTTCGATGGATTCGGTTATAGGTCTTATATTCAAGGCGAAGCGGTTAGATATTATCAAAGATACGATTATTTAGACAAATTCGCCGGAAAGTGGAATTTTCCTAATGATTCGGATTATAAGGATGTAGAAATTACCGCAGACGGTTGTATAACGCTCAATTGGAAAAAAGGAAGTTTCGGACCTTATACGGCTCAAACTATACTCGAAGGAAATATTTTAACCTTTAAGGGAGGAACTAGAGACAGTATAACATTCGACCTTAATGCGGACGGAACTCCTAGCGGAAAAGCCGTTTATGTTTATGCATCCGGTGGTGCAAGTTATCAGTTAAATAAACAATAATTTTTAAGGAGGCAAAATTATGACTATGAAGAAAATTTTAATAATATTTTTAAGCTTAATTATTGCCGTAGGTTGTTCTAGCAAACTTGACCCTAACGAATTAGAAGAATCGATAGAAGTAGGCGGCGGCGGACAATTAAACGATTATGGAAACGGCGATTTGATTGAAAACGGAAGCGAAGATGCAAGTCAAATATCCGCTTTTATAAACAAATATGAAGGCATATATTATTTGGACGGACAGGTAAAATACAAACTCAAAAACGGAAAACTTTACGAAAATAGAAGTTGGCAATTTACTGAAGTTACGAGCGGAATAACCGTAGAACCTAACGGCGTTAAGATGCAAATAAGTAATCTCGGAGATGAAGGAAAAATAGAAGTTTTGAATTTTAGAAGACAAGGAGACAGTAAAGACGGATTTAGTTCCTATTCTTCTTTTATCCTAACTAAAGAGGATTCCGTAGATACTTCTATGCATAAGATTGGACAATCTGCTTCTTTGACAAGCTTTAAGGGAACTTATAAGTCGTCAAAAGGAGAAAAATTCTTATCTATAGATGATGCCGGAAATATATATTTCAAACAAGCCGTAAGCGGAAGTCATGTTTCTATAAAAGGTAAAGATTTGACTATAGCCGACAACTATAATAAGAGTGTTATAAAATTCAAAGAAGGAAATACCGTTTACAGAAAATATGCAAGAAGCGGAGACGATGATGTTACGGTATATTCATGTTCTGTAACCAGAGACTTTATAGAAAGTTTGGGAGAAGTTGCGTATGCCAATAACGATAGTAAGATAGAAGTTAAATTAAATAAATTTAAAGAAGACCCAAATAATGATAAAACTGAACAAAGTTATCCGGGCGGAATTAGTACAAAAGTTCCTGGCTATACAAAAAAAGATACTAAATATGCCATATTGAAAGGAAACACCATTACCGTTTTTGAAAGCAAATATAAAGTAAACTATACTTTGACTTTCAACCAAGATAAAAGCGAATGTGTTTATACGAAAGGAGGTTCTACTGTAACATTAAATAGACTATAATTTAAGGAGGCTATAATTAATTAAATTTATAGTAAAATTCATATAATATTTATCATTAGTTTGCAGGGGCTTTTTTAAGCCCCTTTTTTATTCCGTTAAATATCTGTTAAATATTCGTTAAATAATCTATAAAACTTTGAGGCAAATAAATATTGTCGTATTCGTCTTTAAGAGCTTCTTTAAATAAAGGCGCTATATCGGAAATTTTAAATCCCGCTATTCCGCATCCTATTTCCGTTACCAAAAATTTTTTATCTTTATTTTCTTTGGCAAAATTTAAAAATTTATCAACATATTCTTTTATGATTTCTACCGACATTTTTCCGCTTTTCGTATAATCGACTGTAGGAATTGCAAAAGTTTTTCCTTGAAGCCCGAAAGGTTGCCCGTATATCGCTCCCCAATTCATAGCCATTCTTGCAGCTCCGCCTCCATGCGCTCCTTGTGTATTGCTTCCGAAAACGAATATTTCATTATCTGCGAGTTTGTCTATATATTTTGCCGATACTCTAGTTTTTTCTATTTTCTTCATAAAAATTACTCCAGAAATTATTCATTAATTTTATTTGTAAAATATTTAATTGGCGATTAATAACAATGGGCTTATAAAAATAAATTATAAGCCCATCATAATAGTGTTAGGAGTCTGATAATAATGAATAATTACTTTTACTTAATCAATCTTATCATATATTAAAACCTAATTAAAAACAATAGGTAAAATAAAAAAAATAATTTTTCGTTAAAAAATTCATATTTACAAAATTCTAAAATAAGTTATCATAACACAGTTTACATAATTCTAATATTATTGAATAAGGTTTTGTATGAATTCTCCTTTAAATTATTCCATAAGAGAAGCGAATATTGAAGATGCTAAAAATATTATCGAATATATAAAAAATGTTTCAGACGAAACCGATTTTTTAATTTGTGATTCAAGCGAAAGATATTTTAGCGTAAAAAAAGAAAAAGAATTCTTACAAAATATACAAAGTTCCGTAATTGAAAAAATGTTTTTATACGAGATTGAAGGTAATATAGCTGGTATATGTTGTATAGAAGGAATAAATAAAATGAGAATAAAACATAGAGTGGAATTGGCGATAACGGTTTTGAAAAAATATTGGGGAAATAAAATCGGAGAAAAATTAATCGATTATACGATTGATTATTGCAAATTGAATTCGATAAAAAAGATAGAATTGACTGTTAGAATCGACAACGAAAGAGCGTTAAAATTATATAAAAAATTTGATTTTGAAATAGAAGGTGAGATAAGAAATTTTATTTTTTTAAACGGAAATTACTATAATTGTTATTTTATGGGGCTTTTGCTGTAATATAATACAGTGAAATAAATATTTTTTTAATTATATTTTTTAAAATTAAGTTAACATAATACTTGACTTTTTTTTGTAATATGTTAACTTTAATTATTACTACATTTAAGAGTCGGGACAACCAAAACTATGAGAAAAATTTTTACGGCTATTTTAATATTATCTTTATTTGCTTCTAATACGGTTTACGGTCAAATACCGATACCCGCAATAGATTTAAATATCACTCAAGCGCAAACTCCTCAACAAGTTAGCTTGGGACTTCAAATATTGTTTTTGCTTACCATATTGTCTTTGTCTCCTTCGATAATAATAATGACTACAAGTTTTATAAGGGTTTCTATAGTTTTGAATTTTGTTCAAAGGGCTTTGTCTTTGCAAGAAACTCCGCCGAGAGCTTTGATTATGGGACTCTCTTTATTTTTAACATTTTTTATAATGATGCCTACTCTCACTCAAATAAATAGAGAAGCTTTGCAACCTTATTTAAACGGTTCTATCGGAGTAAACGATTTATACGGAAGAGGAATCACGCCTTTAAGAATGTTTATGTTTAATTCTTTGAGAGGCGAAAACGGAATGAAGAGCTTAGATTTATTTTTAAGTATAAGCGACACAAATATAAGATTGAGGGAAATTCAAACTGTTGAAGATTTGGATAGAATTCCCACTATGGTTGTAATTCCCGCTTTTATAATAAACGAACTTACAATAGCTTTTAAGATGGGAATTTATTTGTTTATACCTTTTATAGTTATAGATTTGGTTGTAGCTTCGATTTTGATGGCTATGGGTATGATAATGTTGCCGCCTATTATGATATCTTTACCGCTTAAAATTATTTTGTTTGTGGCGGTTGATGGTTGGAAGTTGCTGATACTTCAATTGGTGCAAAGTTTTAGATAATTTTTAACGACGTTTAAGGAATTTGAAAATAAAAAATAATAAAAAGGTTAATAAAGGATTTTATTATGAGCGATACTTCGATAGTTAATTTGGTTCAAGGGACTTTATGGACATTTATAATGTTGGCTTCTCCTATTCTTGGAGTTTCGATATTGGTAGGTTTGATTATTTCTATACTTCAAGCTACCACGAGTATTCAAGAACAGACTTTAACATTCGTCCCAAAAATGATAGCTATGCTTGCGGTTATATATTTTTTATCGTCTTGGATGCTCAATTATATAAGCGGTTTTACGGTTAGATTATTTAGCATTTTGCCAACTATAGCGAGATAAAACGGAGATTAAATATTAGGGTTAAACATAATGGATAATTTTGTTAATTTCTTTCAGATTTACCTGCTCATTATGGTTAGATTTATGGCTATACTTATGGTAGCTCCTTTATTTTCTTCCAATGTTATTCCTAATACGATTAAAATAGGACTTGCATTTGTGGCGACTGCGGCGATATTTCCTTTGATTGCCGACACTTCTGTTCAAGTGGCTCCAACTTTTGTAGGATATTTTTTAACTCTATTAAACGAGGCTCTTATAGGAATATTAATAGGATTTTTAATGTCTATTATATTTGCAGCTTATCAGATTATGGCAAACTTTTTTGAAATACAAATGGGATTTGGAGTATCGGAAACGGTTGACCCAATATCTCAAGTTAATGTCCCCGTTTTAGGACAACTTCAATCTTTGGTTGTTATATTGATTTTTATAGCGATAAACGGACAAAATTGGGTTATAAGAACTTTATATTATAGTTTTAAGGCTTTACCCGTTTTAAGCGAGGCTTCAAAATCCGTATTTACTTCTTCATTTCAAGGAGTCATAGACAGAATTATTTATTATATGGGCTCTCTATTTTCAGTGGCTCTCTCTCTAGCTTTGCCTATAATGCTAACTTTATTTTTATTGTCGATTAGTTTAGGATTATTGGCGAAAGCGGCTCCTCAAATGAATATATTAATGTTGGGTTTTCCTATGCAAATAGCCGTTGGAGTAATTGCCTATTATATGCTTATACCGGCTTTGGTGTCTAATTTTATGAAGATACTTGAAACGACTATATCGGATGTCAATCATATAATAACTTTCTTATCGGGAGGGACGGTATGATATTAAACTTAGTTTTAGAGTTTTTATTAGATATTTTAATTAAATGTAAAGCAAGGTTATACAGAAAATATTTGCGTTTAACGGGCAAAGGTTTTGTTCTAACTTTATTCGCATCTCCCGAAGACGAGGGAAGAACGGAATTGCCAACCGAAAGAAAGAAGAGAAGAGCTAGAGAAGAAGAAGGACGCGTAGTAAATTCCGTAGAAATAAATCAAACTTTGGTATTGGCTGTAACCGTAGGATTGATATTTATATTGGCGGGATATTTGGCGCATACTGTCGGGCAGTTTTTTATGGAAATTATAAATAAAATATCCGATGCGGATAATACGATGAACTTAAACGCTCTTCCCGATATTTTCTTGAATATAGTTGTTTTAATAACCAAAACGGCTGGAATAATTTTATTTGCCGCTTTAATAGTAGGAGTCGGAATAAATTTGGCTCAAACGAGATTTTTATTTACCACAAAAAAATTAAAACCAAATTTTAAAAGAATAGCTCCGACTTGGTCTAATTTCAAAGAGAGAGTTTTTGTATCTCCTCAAAATTTAATGAATCTTGCCAAAATACTTTTTAAAATGTTTATTATAGCGTTTCTTACTTTTACGATTATAAACGGAAAACGAAACGAATTATTTAATATGATTAATATGGAACTATCTCAAGCTATGCATGTATTTTTCTTTATAGTTTTGGAGATGCTTGCAAAAGTTATAGCGTTTTTAATAATCGTTTCAATATTCGATTATTTCTTTCAAAGAAGACAGCATATAAAAAGTTTGAAGATGACAAAGCATGAGATGAAAGAGGAGTTTAAAGAGATGGAAGGCGACCCTTTGGTAAAAAGTCAGCTGCAGGAAATGGCGAGAAAAATAGTAAGCAGAACTATGCTTAAATCCGTCCCCGAAGCGGATGTTATAATAACGAACCCGACTCATTTTGCAGTCGCTTTAAAATATAATAACGGAGATTATGCCCCTATGGTAACCGCAAAAGGCGCGGACCATATAGCGTTAAGAATAAAAGAAATAGCCAAAGAAAACGATGTTGAAATAGTGGAAAATAAACCTTTGGCTAGAGAATTATACTATAATGTGGATATAGGAAAATATATACCGGAAAAACTTTTTTATGTGGTATCTAAAATACTCGGTGAAGTATATAGAATACGCGATGAAAAAATTTCTAAAGCCGTATAGGAGATAAAAAATGGCAGAGATGAACGCTAAATCTATTTTGGATTCAATCAAGATTCCAAGTAATGCGAGCAGACATACTGATGTTCTGTTTGCTATCGGCTCGGTTATGGTTATTATGATGTTAATCATACCTTTGCCTACTATGATTTTGGATTTATTATTGGTAGTAAATATAGTAGTGTCTCTTTTAATATTGCTTATGGTATTGAGTATAAAAAGCGCAAACGATTTTAGCGTATTTCCTTCCGTATTGCTTATTATGACAGCTTTCAGACTCGCTTTAAATGTTTCAACGACTAGAGCAATTTTAACGCAAGGAGCGAGTTTTGACGGAAAAGTCATTACCGCTTTTGCAAATTTCGTAGTTTCTGGCAATGTTGTGGTTGGAGTTATAATATTTATAATTCTTATAATAGTTCAATTCATAGTTATTACAAAAGGCGCTACGAGAGTGGCTGAAGTTGCTGCAAGATTCGCTTTAGACAGTATGCCTTCAAAAATGATGGCTATAGAAAGCGAACTTCAATCGGGAGCGATTGACGATAAAGAGGCGGAAGAAAAAAGAAAAAAAGTAAGAGGCGAAAGCGATTTTTACGGAACTATGGACGGCGCTTCAAAATTCGTTCAAGGCGATGTTATAGCTGGTTTGATTATTACCGTAATAAATATAGTCGGCGGACTTATAATAGGCATGACTATGAGAGGCGAGCCTTTTAATCAAGCAGTTGATATATACACTCGTTTTACTATAGGAGACGGTTTGGTAAGTCAGATTCCCGCTTTCTTTATGAGTTTTGCGACCGGACTTTTGGTAACTAGAAGCAGTAGCGAGGATAATTTGTCGACTCAAATAGCAGTTCAAGTATTCGCCAAGCCTAAAAATTTATTTATAGGTTCTGGATTCGCTTTCTTTTTAATGCTTTTGCCCGGATTCCCAAAAATAGCTTTATTCGTTATGTCTTTGGCTTTATTTTTGGCGGGATATGCTTTGAAAAAAGAACAAAAAGAACTTGGAATTAACGAAGATGGAACTAAGGTCGAACCTGTAGAACAAACGCAGCAGGGACCTTTGGATGTCACTCCATTACTTAAAGTTGAAAAAGTTGAACTTTCCGTTGGAACTTCTTTAATTCCTTTAGCTTTAGAACAGGAAGGCGGAGATTTAATAAACAGAATAAGTCGCGTTCGCAGAGAGCTTGCTTTAGAGCTTGGTTTGGCTGTCCCCCCCGTTCGTGTAGTAGACAATCAAGCGATAGAGCCTGACGAATATACCATAAGCATTAATGGAATAGAAATGGCTAAAAATTTTGTTAGACCGACTATGTTATTGGCTTTGAATTCCGAATCTAAAGAAAAACCTACGGAAGAAGCCGAACAGGTAAAAGAGCCTGCATTTGGTTTGCCGGCTTATTGGATTAAAGTTGACGATAGGCATATTGCGGAAGATAAAAAATTTACTCTTTTCGAACCAAGCACAGTTATAGCGACTCATTTTAGCGAAGTAATAAAAAGAAATGCTAATCTCATTATCGGCAGAGAGGAAGTTCAAGCTATGCTCGATAGAATCAAAGATGAAAATAAAGAACTCGTATCCGAAATATTGGCTGCAAAACCTCATAACGAAAGCCCTCGAGGATATATACAAAAAGTTTTACAAAATCTTTTGCAAGAGGAAGTTCCTATTAAAAACAATATAGCTATACTCGAAGGAATCGCCGATGCAATATCCGTTATGGGAAGCGAAAACGCCACTGAACTTGTAAGAAGCAGACTCGCTCCTCAAATATCTCAAATAGTTTCGGATTCGGATAAAAATATAAGAGTTATAACATTTAGTCAACAATTGCAAAATAATATAGCTCAAAATCTCGTAAGTGCGGGAAATTTGCAAGGTTCTCAAATGATAGCTATGGGATTTGAAAGTATGCAGGCTTTGATTAAAAATATTAAAGACGCTATAAAATTGGTAAACGAATCGGGAATAGCCGAAATAATATTTTTAACTTCGCCTTTAATAAGAAAACCTTTATATCAATTTATAGCAAAGAATATAGGAAAATATAAAGTCGTTTCTACGGCTGAAATTATGCAAGGTTATAATGTTCAAGCCGTAGCGAGCATTAAATAGAATTAATAAAATAAAATATGGATAACGGAGAAAATTATGAAGACTATTAAAATTTTTGGAAAGAATAGGGAGCAGGTTGAAAAAATAGCCCGAGACAAATACGGAGAAAGCTATTTTATAATCAGCATTAGGGAATTAAAAAGAAAAACCATTTTTGGAATTATAAAAAAAGAATTTGAAGTTTCTATCGGCGTTTTAGAACAAAATTAATATAAAGGGAGTTAATCATGGCAGTAGATTTACGAGAAGTTAGAGGAAAAAATAGAAAAGAGGCTATTGCAAAAGCCACTATAGAATACGGCACTAATTTTATGCTTTTGGGCGAAAAAGAAGAAAAAGTCGGCGGTTTTTTGGGATTGGGAAAGAAAACCGAATGCGTGATTAGAATTATGCTTCGCGATTCCATTTACGATAGAAGAAACGAAAGCTCAAATTCATTAAAAGAAGAAGTTAACGATAATTACGAAGATAAACTTGAAAGTGACGGAAAAGAATTAAATAAACATAAATATACCACCGAAACGATAGACGGAAGCGAAATGGGAGAGAGAATAGTAAGTATGATTAAAGCCTTAAAAGAGGCTAAATTGAACGCAAAGGATGAAAGCGCAGTTAAAACATCCGCACAAGAAAATATTGAAAATAATTTAACTTTGCCTTCGAATATGCAAATGAATAATTCTATAAATAATTCAATCAATAATTCTATAGGTAATTCGTTTGAAAAAAATATTAACGAAAAGAGTATTAACGAAAGAATTTTAGACGAAAAACTTGCAAGCGAGAGAATCGAGAACCTTAATAATTTTAATAATAATAATTTTAGTAATAAAATAAAAAATAATAATTTAAATAATTTTAATCCTATACCAACTTTTAATAATTCTTATAACTCTTCTTTATTTGGAAATTCGATGATAAACAACGGCGGTTATAATTCTAAAAATTTTGTAAATTCTTCTGTAAATTCTATAGACGAAAATGTTAAGAAGATGGTTCAAGCTCAAGTGAAGGATATAGTGAAAGAATATTTTGAAAATAATCTTCCTAATTTTAATAGAGGCAATAATAATAATTTAAATAATATCAACAATAAAAAATATTCTTATTATAACGGCAATAATCGTTATGAGCCAGAAAGAAATTTTATAAACGAAGTTAATGATAATAGAGAAAATATTGATTACGAAGAAAATATAGAAAATCTAGAAAATAACGAATTTAATAGCGAAAATATGGACGCTATGGAGGAAAGCTTTAATTATTTAAGAGGCAGAGAATTCCCCGAAGAGATATTGCTTAATTTAAGAGAATATTTATTAACTTCGAGTAACGCTAGATTTTTTCAATCGAGAGAAATTATAAGAGAAGAAATTGAAAAATATTTTTTAAATAAATTGATATTGTCGGATGGCATAAATGTAGGAGTTAAAAAGAAAATAATAGTTTTTGTCGGACCTACGGGAGTCGGAAAAACTACCACCATACCGAAAATAGCGGCTCAATATATAAAATCTGGAAGAAAGGTTTCTTTTGTTACGATAGATAATTATAGAATAGCGGCAGTTGACCAACTTCAAAGATACGCGAGCATTTTAAAAGTTCCCTTTACAAGCGCCAACAATCCGGAAGCTTTGAGAGCTGAAATAAGGAAAATGGATAATTCTTCGTTGCTCTTTATCGATACTATGGGGCGCTCTCCGAAAGGGACGGACGATATAATTTCTATGTCGAAATATTTCAGCACGGTAGGTAGATTCGATATGGATATTCAGCTGGTTATGAGTTCTACGGCGAAATATAAAGATTCCGTAAAAATATTGGAAGCTTTTAAACCGTCCAACTATAAGGGAATAATACTTACTAAAGTAGACGAAACGGATTATTTGGCTTCTTCGGTATGCGCCATAAGTAACACTAAAACTCCTATAACTTATGTGACTTATGGGCAAGGAGTTCCAAAAGATATTTCAACTGCAAAAAAATATGGAAAAAATATAATAGAAAGTTTATATGGGAATTTAAAATAATTCTAGTAAATTTAAGAATTTTAGGATTGATAAAAATATTATGAAAGACCAAGCTGACGAATTAAGAAAAATGATGGGCGTAAAAGATAAACGTCCTCAAAGAATTATAAGCATAGCGAGCGGTAAAGGCGGAGTGGGCAAAACCAATATAGCGGTTAATTTGGCTATAGCTTTAAATGAATTGGGGCAAAATGTTCTTTTAATAGACGCCGATTTGGGACTTGGAAATGTTAATGTTATATTGGGAAATATGCCCGAATATAATTTATACCATGTCATAAAAGGCGTAAAAAAAATGCATGAAATAGTTGTAGATACGGAATACGGAATAAGATATATAGCGGGAGCTTCGGGATTTTCTTCTTTGGCTAATTTGTCGGGCAGAGGGCTTAATAAATTGATTAATAGCATGGATTCTTTAAACGATGCGGATATTATTATAGTGGATACGGGAGCTGGTATTTCCGACCAAGTGGCGTATTTTTGGCTTTCTTCAGACGAGAATATAATTGTGACGACTCCCGAACCTACGGCGGTATTGGACGCTTTTTCTGTAGTTAAGGTTATAGCAAGCGAGGATGCTAAAGCCGATATAAAAATTTTAGTTAATAGAGTAACGAAACCGTCTCAGGCTAAAGTGGTTAGCGACAATATTATAAACGCAAGTAAGAATTATCTTAATATGAATGTTAAATATTTGGGATATGTTTTTGAAGATAAAACGATTCCTTATTCTGTTTCTCAACAATTTCCTTTTTATCAATACGACAATAAATGTCAGGCTTCTATGTCGATATATAATATAGCAAAAAAAATAGTCGATATGGAATATAACGATAGCAAAGATACGAAAGGTTTGTCTGGTTTTATGGAAACTTTATCGCGTTTTCTTATAAAAAATAGCAATTAGGAGCTGTTATGGAGAATATAGTTAATAAATTAAAAAGTTATTTTGCGTCTAATTTTGGAAAATTGACTCTGTTTATAACCTCTCTGTCTTTTTTAGCGACTTTGATTCTTTCGATTATATTAAAAAACAGAATAGATATTTCTATTTTAAAGGCGCTTATTTCTTCGGTAATAACGATATTTATATTATACGCTTTAAATATAGCTTTAAAAAAATATTTGGCGGATATAATAGAAGCTTCGAATATTGAAACCATTTCAAGCGTTTCGGACGATTCTTTGGACAATAATTCCAATAATGATTTGCAAGAAGAAACGAATAATTTGCAATCTCCAAATTTGCAATCT
>CAZUEE010000026.1:12237-20511 GCA_964619175.1 uncultured Brachyspira sp.
AATTTGCAATCTCCAAATTTGCAATCTTTAAGCGATGGCGACATATTAAACGAATTAAAGCAAGAAAATAGTTCCGCTTCCATACTTGACGATATTTCTACCCCTAAAGAAACTTTGAAAAACGATTTTAATATTGATAAAAATAATAAAGTAGATTATCATAATTTAAGGGGGGATATAGGAGATATTATATTGGGCAATTCGTCTTATAAAAGTCCTTCGGATATTTCCATGACAAGCGAATATTATGGCGGAGATAAAAAAGTAAACGAAAGAGCTATAGAAAGAGAAGTTATGGATAATCCCGATAAAGCCGCCGCTGCAGTTAGAACCGTGCTTGCAAAAGAAAAAGGAACGGATAAAAAAGAAAGTTAAATTATTTTTGATAAAGATAATAAGTTAAAGTTAATAAATATAATAAAAAACTAAATAGAGTGGTTAATTGTGAAAAAGAATAAAAAAGATTTACCGAATATAACGGACGAGAACGAACAGGAATATTGGGTAGAGTTTAAAAAAACTTCGTCTCCTCATATAAGAGAGGCTATGATAATTAAATATGCGCCTTTAGTAAAATACGCGGCAGCTAGAATACATACGGGAAATATTAAAGGCGTGGATTTTGAGGATTTGGTGGGTTTTGGTTCTTTTGGACTTTTGGATGCTATAGACAGATACGACCCGAATAGAGATATAAAATTTAAAACCTACGCTCTTACGAGAATACAAGGTTCTATATACGATGAACTTAGGAAAATAGATGTTTTGCCTAGGTCGGTTCGTAAAGGGATAAAGGATATACAGGAAGTGACGGAAGTATTGGAATTAAAATTAAAAAGGAAAGCTCAACCGCAAGAAATAGCCGATATACTTGGAATTCCGCTAGCAAAATATAACGAAATAATGGGATATAATATTCAAGCTGCTACCACTTCTTTAAGCGAAGTTTGGTATTTGGGAGACGATTCGGATGAAATTTCAGTTATAGACACTTTAAAATCGAGCTATAAAAATAACCCCGAATATCAAGCGGAAAGAGATGAAGTTCAAAAGGAAATAGTAAAGGCTTTGAAAAAACTTCCTCCTAAAGAGCAAGAAGTATTGATATTATATTATTGGGAAGAATTGACATTAAAAGAAATTGGCAAAGTATTGGAAGTATCGGAGAGCAGAGTATCGCAACTTCATGGAAAAGCGATTCAAGATTTGCGTCATAGTCTTCAAGAAATAAAAAAATCTTTATTATGATTAGGATATTTTATGAGCGATAACGAATTACCGAATATAACGGACGAGAACGAACAGGAATATTGGGTAGAGTTTAAAAAAACTTCGTCTCCTCGTATAAGAGAGGCTATAGTAATTAAATACGCGGGTTTGGTAAAACATGTAGCTGGTAAAATACCTATAAAAATTAAAAGCGTGGACTTTGAGGATTTGGTTGGTTTTGGTTCTTTTGGACTTTTGGATGCTATAGACAGATATAACCCGAATAAAAATATAAAATTTAAAACTTATGCGCATACGAGAATAAGAGGCTCTATATACGACGAACTTAGAAAAATAGACGATTTGCCAAGGTCCGTTCGTAATGAATGGAAATTATTAGAAAAAGCAAGAGAAATACTTGAGATTAAATTTGAAAGAAATGTTCAACCTCAAGAAATAGCGAATATGGTAGGAATAACATTGCCAAAATATAAAGAAATAATGAGGTATATTTGGCAAACTACCGGCACAACCTCTATAGACGAAGACCATTATGATGAGGATGGGAATGCTATTCCGCTTAAAGACAAGTTACAATCGAGTCCTAAAATGAATCCGGATTATTTAGCCGAAAGAAAAGAGGTTCAAAAAGAGATAAAAAAGGCTTTGGAAAAACTCCCTCAAAGAGAGCTACAGGTATTGATATTACATTATTATGAGGATATGACTTTAAAAGAAATCGGCAAGGTATTGGATGTATCGGAGAGCAGAGTATCGCAAATTCTTAATAAAGTAGAACAAGATTTGCGTCATAGTCTTCAAGAAATAAAAAAATCTTTATTATAAAAGGATATTTTATGAACGAATTAAGAAAAAAAATTTTACAAAGTAATTTTTATAAAAATATTTATAATTCCAATAATTCGCATTCGGTTGAATTATATGTGCATTCGTTGGAACAAGGCATGCAAGAAGCGTCTGCTATATTTCAATGTCCCGTTTACGAATTAACTTATAAAGTTTTAAAAGAAAAAAACAGAGGATTTTTAGGTATAGGCGGCGGAAAATATTTTGTCCGATATACTCATATTGAATACGAGAAATCCAAAATTAATATGGGCGACGATAAGGATTATACTTCGGTTGAAAAGGGAGCTGAAGAAGATAATCTTTTAGTAGATAAAGACACAAAAATAATCGTTCGAGTTAAAAGAGACGGCGTATTTTTGAAAGTGTCTCCTCCGGTTGCGGGCGGAAAGAGAGTGGAAGATATTACGGCGTTAGAATCCAAATTGATAGAAGCTGGAATAAAAGAATACGATTCTAATTTGGCTAAAAAGATTCTTAATGAACAGAAAGGAGAATACGAGAAAATAGCCGAATGGGATTCTTCAAAATCTGCGTATAACGCTAAATTAAATTATTCGGTTACGGAAGATAAAATGCAGGCTTTCGTTACTATGGGCAAACCGTCTTACGGCGGAAGAGAAATGGACTTAAACGATATTAAAGAATTGCTTGAAAATAGCGGAATCGTCTACGGAATTCAAGAAGAGAATATTAAAAAATCTGTTGAAGAAGGCGCTTTTAATATTCCGATACTTGCGGCGGAAGGTAAACATCCCGTTAATGGAAGCAACGCTAAAATAGAATTTTTGGTTAATGTTAATAAAAAAGTTATACCTAAATTCATAGGCGAAGAAGAGAGTATAGATTATAAAGATTTGAGTATAGTCGAAAATGTTGAAGAAGGACAAAAATTGGCGGAAGTTATAGAAGCAAGCGAAGGCGAAGAAGGAATAACCGTATTCGGAGATAAGATAGAAACCAAAGGCGGAAAAGATATAGACCCTAAAGAAATAATGGGCGGTAATGTAAAAATGTCGGATGATAATAAATTTATATTAGCCACTATTAACGGGCAAGTCGTATTGAAAGGAAAATTATTGAGCGTAGAACCAATATTTGAAGTTTCGGGAGATGTGGGACCAGAAACGGGCAATATTAATTTTATCGGAAGCGTGCTTGTTAAAGGAAGCGTAAGCGATAATTATTCTGTAAAAGCCGAAGGAAATATAGATATTCAAGGCACGGTAGGCAAATGCGACCTCGAGGCAAAAGGAAATATAATGGTTAAACTCGGCATTCAAGGAAACGAAAACAGTTTTGTTAAAGCTGGAGGCGATGTTATAGCTAAATTTATACAATTTTCCAATATCGAAGCGGGAAATAATGTCGTTGTGACGGAAGCGATATTAAATTCAAATATAGACGCCGATAATAGAATAATTCTTATAGGAAAGAGAGCATCTGCAAGCGGAGGAAGATTAAGAGCGTTAACCGAAGTAAACGGAAAAGTATTGGGTTCTCAAGCGGGAACTAAAACTTTAATAGAAACGGGAGTAAGTCCTGCAAAAAGACGCGCCGTAGATGCTATGGAAAAAGAGAAAGTAGAATTGGATATTGCCATAGAAGAACTTGAAAGAGGAATAAAATCTTTAGAGCAAGCCGCAAAGATAAAAAAGTTGGATGATGAAAAGAAAGAACAATTGCAAAGTTTGAAAGAACAATTGGAACAGTCGAATAGCAGAAGAGAGGAAGTCGTATTAAATAGAGAAAGTATGATTCAGCAAATGGAGATAGAAAAAGTGGATTCCACGATAAGTGCGGGAAAAGAAATGTTATCTGGAGTCGAACTCGTTATCGGAAGCGCAGAATTTTCGATAAGGCAAAATTATAAGGCTATTACTTTTTACGAAGAAAACGGAATCATAATGAGCGAAAAATATAGAGGAGAGCCTAAAAACGACAAGAAAAGCGAGAAGAAAAATAACGATAAAAAATAATAACGAAAATTTTTTTTATTATTAATTAAATAAAATTTCTTCCAATACTTTAAGGCTTTTAAAATTTTTATTTAAATGACTAAAAAGAGATTTATTCATTATATCTCTAACATTTGAAACGGAGTTTGAATAAAAATTATTTATATCTTTATTTTGAATTATATCGATTAAAGAATTTCGTTTTATTATTCTCATAAAATCGATGTCTCCTTTTTCCAATTTGATTGCGTCTTTTAAAGTCGTTTTACAATTGCCGCAAATAATACCGCCTTCGGTTATGGAATAAAAATCGGCGTTTGGATTTAAACATAAAATGCATGAATTAAGCTGCGGCGATATTCCCGCTATATATAAAATCTTCATTTCAAAAGCTCTTAAAAGAATATTTATATAATTTCTTAATAAAGAATTTTTGTCTTCTTTTAATAATTCTTCCAATTTTTCCAAAGCGTTTAATATTTTTTCCATAAGTATAAAATATCTTTCGTCAAAATCTTTCGCTGAATATAATAAAACTTCTCTTATATAAAAAACGGCAAGCGAAGAATAAATCGATTTTTCCAAAGAATTATAATTTTTTATTATAGACGATTCTTTTAATATCGATAAATTCGGTTGTTTTTTTTGGTATAAACTTATTTGCATTTTCGAGATGCTTTCAAAATCCGAACCAAAAGCTTTCGAATCTTTTTTTGCCTTATAACAAATCGCGTCTATTATTGAATTTTGCGTAAGAAAAGAGGCTATTATAGAAGAGTTTTTATATTTATTGTAGGATAGAATGAACGCGTAAGTGTTATTTATCAATTAAAATTCCTTTATTAATTTTAATGTAAAAAATAAAGGGCAGGTTAAAAATAAAACCTGCCCCAATGCCATCTGTAACAGATTAAGCTTGATGTATAGCGTTACTTGGGCAAACAGGCTCGCAAGCTGCGCAGTCAGTGCATTTGTCAGGGTCTATTACATAAATATCTCCTTCGCTTATAGCTCCGAACGCGCATTCAGGTAAGCATGAACCGCAGGCTACACAATCGTTATTTATAACACGTGGCATAATTTACCTCCATAAATTAAACTGTATTGAGATTATAACATAAATATAGTTGAAATCAATACTTATAAATTAATCATTATATTTAAAAAGCAAAAATTAATTAAGAAGTTTATTTTTCAAATATAAATATTTTGAAGTATAATATACTTTATTTTGAGATTCTCTATTTCCGAAACCGAAAACTCTTCTGCTAATCGCTAGTATCGGAGGAGATTGTATTCTTTTTGAAACAGCCATTCCCATATATTGTCTCCACCATCTTTCCAAATCTTCCACAAATTCCAAATCGTTTTTAAAATATTTTTTTATAAGTCCTTTTTTACATCCTATTTTTTCTTCCAATTCTCCGTCAATATACCACCTTAAAATATCTTCAGGGATAATTCTATTCCAAGATTCGATTAAAGTTTTAAATAAATAATCATGATAATCGTATTTTATAGGGTCTCCCTTGCCTTCGTCAACCGCTTGAGATGTGGATAATTCGGCTGAAGGAACTATATTAATACTGCCTTCGGGTATTACTTCTTTTTTGAAAATATGTAGATTTATATATTTTGCAAGTTCGTATATTTGATATTTCCACAAATCCGCCAAAGCTGCAAAAAATCCCGCTCCGTCTCCGTATAAAGTGGAATATCCAATCATAGTTTCAGTTTTATTTGCATTGCAAGTAAACACTCCGCCAAAAGATGCCGCCAAACCCGCCAATATTCTCGCAGACCTATCTCTTGCCTGTATATTCTCCGAAACGAAAGAAGATACTTTTAAAAAACTTTCTTTGCCATCTTTTATAATAGGGCAGGTTTCAATTTGTTTTATCGTGAAATCTACCGATTCTTGTATAGGAACTACCATATAACCGCAGCCTAAATTTTCCGATAAAGTTTTTGCCAAATTTTTTGTAGTATTAGAATTGAATTTGCTCGGCATATTTACAAGCAAAACATTGTCTTTTCCTATCGCATTAACATAAATCGCCGAAGATAATGCCGAATCTATTCCGCCAGAAACTCCTATAACGACTTTGTTTATTCCTATAGATTTCATAAATTTTCTTATGCCGTAAATAATCGTATCGTAAATTAATTTATATTCGTTTTCCTCTTTTATAATTATCGCTTTTGGATATTCTTTTTTTATTAAATTCATTTCTACATAATATAAACTCTCTTCGTATTTATTAGAAGTTAAAATTATATTTCCTTTATCGTCATATACCGAACTTCCGCCGTCGAAAGCGTAAACCGTTTTTCCGTTATTTTGAATTCCGACATTATTGACATATATCAAAGGTTTATTGTATTTTTTTGCGATATTTGAAAACATTTTATGCCGTTTGTCGTCTTTTATTAAAGTATAGGGCGAACTCGATATATTGATAAAAATATCCACATTGCCATTTTCGTTTATAATATCTATAGGAGATAAATCGTAATTCGAACTCCAAGCGTCTTCGCAAATAGTTAATCCTAAATTAATTTTTTCTCCGTTAATATTTATTTCAATCGGTTTCAAATATTCTTTTATATTAAAATTATTTTCCGTTTTTTTCGTAAATGCGTTTTCCAAAAATAAATCTTTCAAACTAAAAAAATGTCTCGTCTCTTCGAATTCTTTATAATTTGGAAGTAAAGTTTTTATGATAAAAGGGTAGGGCATGCAATAATTTTTTATAAGTTTTCCATCTTTTGCCAAAAACAAGGCGTTATATTTTCTCACTCTTCCGTCAAATTTTTTTTTATTTTTATCTATTGCCACATTCCCGAATATGACGAATATATCTTTAGAGGCTTTTATTATTTTGTCGCCCAATTTCTCGCATTCTTTTATAAACGATTCGCTTTCCCATGTGTCGCCTATTAAATATCCCGATATCGATAGTTCGGGAAATATTATCATATCTGCTTCATTGTTTTTAGCCTCTTCTATAAAATTTATCATCCTTGTGGTATTGTCAGTCGGCATAGACGGAATTATTTCAAATTGAGCTAGAGCTATTTTCACTTTTAAATCCTCAAATTAATTTTTTTAATTTATTAGTTATTACTATACTAAAAAAATAATAATTTGTCAAAAAATTAAAAATATTTTCTATATATTAATTATAAGCAAAGTATCTTGATTGGTATCGAAATGGTCTGCCAAATAAATATTATAATTTCCTTTTTCCATTTCTTTTTTTATTATACTTAAAGGTTTGACTCTATTATGTCCTACAGCTTGATTATAGCCTATAAAAGCATCTTCAAGCAAATCTTCTATATCCGCCCATAATGGACCTGCAAATTTATTTAATCCTCCTCTTCTAAAAGAGGCAATATTGCAATCTTCTTTATTCGCTTTATAAACTTTATTAACTTCTTTTTCTATATTGTTTATTGAAATATTTTTTATATTATATTTTTTCTTTATATAATCAATCCAACCGTTCGTTATTCCCGCATGAGTAAAGATGTAATTATTTTCTATATATATTATTTTAAATAACTTTTCGTTTTCGTTAAATATTTTATGCATTTCTTTTGCGTAACTTTTTCTATATCTGCTTGCGGTGGGATAACCTACTATATATTGAAAGTCATGATTTCCTATAAGAAGCTCCACCTTGTTTTTATATTTTTTCTTAAACGCTACGACTTCTTTTAAATTGTCTATAATTTCTTTATCCGTGAAGTAAATCCAACTGTCGTCGCTATAATCTCCCATAAAAATAATTTTGTCTACTAAATCGATTTTATCTTTAAGTAATTTTTTCCAGCAATTTTTACCATGCAAATCGCCTATAATAGCTATTTTCATTTTATCTCCAAAATATAATATTTATCCGTCAATAAATTATTAACGACTAAATATATTATATAATGGAATTAATTAATCTGGAATTTTATAATTTTCTAATTCTTCATTAATTGTATAATATTCTTCGGTGTATTTCTTAACCATATATACGAATAATCGCGTAATTTCTTTAGAACTTTTATCTTTAAGAATAGATTGATATATTTTATAACAGGAAGTATTAATCGCTTCTCCCAGCGCTATAGTAAATCTTTTTGAAATTTGATAACTTATAACACCTTTTACTATTATGCCTACTATTGGTATAATATTCAATATATTTAAGGCAAGCGACTTAAAGAAATTTGTCATCAATTTTCC
>CAZUEE010000027.1:0-19801 GCA_964619175.1 uncultured Brachyspira sp.
AAAAAAATAAAATGAGTCTAAAATGACATACTATTTTCCTATGATTTCTCTTAATTTCACTTTTCTATTCTCAAGTTTTGATTTTGTTAAAGCGTCTGCGGTCGCTATAGCCGATTTTGCAGCTTCGCCTGTAAGTAAAGGTCTAAACTCTTTATCTACTTTTTTTCCATGCATAATATCATTAAAATATTTCATTTCATTTTTCATAATACTATGCAACCACATAGGAGGTTTTTTACCCGGTTTTCCATACATAATAGCTCCATCTATTTCCGTTTCACGATATATTTTGGTTCTGTCTTCATCCTCTTTTTTAGATTCATGCACTAAAAAATATTTTTCTTTCCCGTTAATTTTTAAAGTTCCTCCGCAATTACACATATCTAATTTAATAGCTCCTTTTGTTCCCTGAATAAGCACATAATGTTCAGTCCAATGAAATGCCGACCCCCATTCGCAAATAGCAAATCTATTATTTGAAAATTCCATATTAACGAAAAGCATATCATCTTCGTTTCCAAATCCTTTTCCTTTATGAACGACATTTCCTCCGGTCATAGTTACAGTTTCTGGAATACCGTCCATTATAAATTGAACGCAATCCAATTCATGTATATGATGATACAAATGCCCTCCTGATTTTTCCTTTATCTTTTTCCATGAAATTTCGGATTGTTTATCTTCCCATCCATTTCTTGCTGAATGACAAAAAAGTATATCTCCTATGACGCCATTATTAATAAGTTTCTTTGCATAACGAACCCCCTTAAAGAAATTCATTATATGACCAGCCATAAATATAACGCCATTTTTCTGGCAAGCCGATACCATTTCGTTACAATCTTTATACGTTAGAGCTATAGGTTTTTCGCAAAATACATTTATTTTATGTTTCGCAGCTTTAATAACAGGCTCTTTATGCAAATAATTTGGAGTGGCTACTATAACAGCATCCACATCTTTTCTACTATATAAAATATCCAAATCCGTTTCTAAATCGCATTTTAATTCTTCCGATATAACTTTGCCATTTTCAGGGTCTAATATGGCTGTAACTTTGGCTCCTTTCTGTTTGTTAATAATTCTTCCTAACTCGGCTCCAAAATATCCTGTTCCTACTATTGCATATCCTACCGTTTTCATTTTTATTTCTCCTATTATTTATTTTTTTAATTTTTTATTTTACCGTTTTATTTTACCGACCCTTCGGTCATTCCTTTAGCTATTCTTTTTTGAATTAATATAAAAAATATAACGGAAGGAATAACTACTAATGTAGATGCCGCCATCATATCTCCCCAATTCAAAATTTCCGCTCCTTGTAAAGACCTAAATTTAACCGATACCGTCATCATTTCCGCGCTATTTATTAAAATTAACGCGTATAGAAATTCGTTCCATGCGTTTATAAAAGTATAAATCGCTGTCGCCACTATTCCGGGAGCCACAAGAGGCAATACTATTCTAATAAATATTTGAAACTTATTCGCTCCGTCTACTCTAGCCGCTTCTTCGATTCCTATAGGAACGGTTTGAAAAAATCCAACAAGCATCCATACGGCATAAGGAACGCTGAAAGATAAATAAACTATTATAAGTCCTATTCTTGTATTAACTAATCCTAATTTTGCCATTACTAACGAATAAGGTATAGCAAGTAAAATTGGAGGAAAAAGATAGGTTGCAATAAGTACTTTTGACATTATTCTTCCTAATTTAGGAAAAAACCTAACTATTCCATAAGCTGCCATACTCGAAATTATTATAGCGATTATTGTTGTAAATAGCGCTATTATAACGCTGTTTCCTATATTCCTTAAAAAATCCAAATCTCTAATTATATGAACAAAATTATCAAATGTAAAATTTTTTGGAAAAAAATTTGTAGGATATGAAGTTAATTCAACATTAGTTTTTACAGAACATAGCAATATCCAAAATAATGGAAAAACCGCAAATATGGACAATATAATTAAATAAATATGACATAAAATATCTCCTAATATATTCTTATTAAATCTAAACATTATTTATCCTCATTCTCCCATTTAGAAATTATAATAAAATAAAGAAAACATATAGTTAAAAGAAATATTAGAAGTAATATAGTCACTGCGGATGATTTCCCTAATAATTTTGTTCCCCAACCTATTTTATATGCATAAATAGGAATAGTCGTCGTTTTATTTGCCGGTCCTCCTCCTGTAAGCAAATAAATAATATCAAAGTTATTGAAAATCCAAATCGTTCGTAAAACTACCAAAAGCCCGACTACTATTTTAATATGGGGAAATGTTATATACAAAAACTGCTGACATTTGTTCGCACCATCGATCTGAGCCGCTTCGTATTGTTCTTGAGGTATAGTTTGTAAGGCAGATAATACATTAATCATAATCATAGATGAACCGAACCATACATTTATAAATATTAATGTCCAAAAAACTATATTGTTATCACTTAAGAATTGAGGAAGCTCGCTTAATATTCCAAGTTGAACTAATAAATTAGGAATAAACCCAGAAACGCCGTTAAATATCCATCTCCATGACAAAGCTATCACGATAGAAGGAAACGCCCACGGAATAATCATTAAAGTTCTATATATAGCCTTAAAATGCTTCACTCTATTAATACATAATGCAGATGTGAATCCTATAAAAATTTGTCCCGCTAAAGAGATAACTGTCCAAGCAATAGAGTTTAAAAAAGCGTAAAAAAATTGAATATCTTTTAATACATCATAATAATTTTTAAACCCTATAAAATCATATGATGGTTTTATTAAATGTTTTGTAGTAAAACTATAATATAAGCTTGAAAAAATAGGATATATCAATAATGTTATTACTATTATTAATGCAGGCAAAATAAATATCCATCTTGCATAATCAAATTTTATTATTTTTCTCACAATTTCCTCGTCGCTTAAAAATTTATTAGTTTAATTATTATCCGCTATATTAATAATCAATTAATACTGCTAAATAAATTATTAAGTTGATTTTCCGCTTCTTTAGCTGCTTTATACACATCTTCCCCGTTTACTATAATTCTCTGAAACATATCTTCAATTACGCTTTGCGAAGTAAGTAAACCAGCTTGAACGCTTGGACCTCTTTCAAATCCTATAGCTGTTCCTATATTCATAGCTTTTGTAATAATATTTTCAGCGTTTACAAATTTTTTAATAGTTTCGTTTGATTGATATTTAGGCATATCGGAAATTCCCGTTATAGAAGGTAACATACCGACAGGAGTAGATTCTAAAAATTCAATATATGTGTCAGTTTCGTATAACTTTTGTATAAACGCTTTGCATATTTCGGGATATTTAGAGTTCTTCCAAATTACTATATCTATATTTGAACTTTCAGCGCTATAATCTGGGTCGTCAATATTCAATTTAGGAAGAGGGGCGCAATCTATATAGTCCAATAGTTGAGGAGAATTAATCTCTACTCCACCGATTTGAAATCCTGAGTTGAAGTCGAATGCCGTTTTACCTTGATAATATAAATTAGCTTGGTCTAAAGTTATATAATTAATAGAATCTTTAGGAGAGCAATTTTTGTAAATATCTACCCAGAAATTAATACCATCTATTGCGGCTTTACTCGTTAAATTAGCTTTAAAATCTTCCGTTAAAAGACTTTCGCCAGCACTCCTTACATAAAGATTTAAAAATCTTGTCGCCATAAAATCTCCAGAACCGCATGGAAAAGAACAACCATATACGCCGTCTTTTGTTAATATTTTAGCAGCTTTACTAAACTCTTCCCAAGTTTTTGGAATTTCAAGCCCAGCGTTTTTGAGCAAATCTTTTCTAATCCACATAACTTGAGCATGTGAATATAACGGAACAGAATAACATTTTCCATCTTTTTGTCCCTCACTTAAAGCCGCCTTTGAAAATCTATCTCTTCCTATTTCGTCAATTACATCGTCTATTGGTATTAATGCATCCACATCCATTATTTCAACTACTTGTGCCGGCAATGCAGTGCTAAAATCTGGAACATTTCCAGATGCAAGTCCGGTTGTCCATTTCGTGTAAAAGTCAGCCCATGAAAATGTTTCTATCTTTATACTTACTTGCGGATTATCTTTCATAAATTGTTCTGCAACATTTTGAATAACTGCTAATCTTTTACCTTGCGTGAAAGAATGCCAGAATGTTATATTACCTTTTAGTTCTCCCGAGTTATCTTGCGTCTCTGTTTTCTCGCCGCAACTTGCCAATATGCTTGCAATTAAAATTAAAATAGATAAAAATTTTGTTCTCATAAATTACCGCCTTTAATTATAATTTATTTTATATGCATATATTACCGATGTTAGTTTTTAAATTCTACTAACTATAAACTTAAAAGTAGCATTATAATCTTATTTTGTTTTATTTTTTTATAAGAAAGATTCTATTTGAGCCGTAAATTTTATATGTTAAACATCTTTTCCAAATTTACGGTATTGATTAGGAGTTAATCCAAATGACGATTTAAACTCTCGAATAAAATAATTAGTGTCTTCATATCCAACATCATAAGCAACATCCATTACATTTTTATTTTCGGTTAAAAGCATTTTAGCTGCAGTCGTTAACCTTAGATCTCTTATATATTCCATAGGAGATTTTCCCATATCTTTTTTAAATATACTGCTAAATCTCTGTTTACTAAGCCCTCCCATTTTAGACAATTTTTTAAGAGTATATTTTTCGGTAGGATGTAGAATTATATAATCGGTAACTATTCTTATTCTTGGGTCAATTTGATTATAAAGTTTCATTTCTCTTTGTTTTATTTTTTCAAAATCGGATTGTTCGTTTTCTATTTTAAAATATTGTTTTTTAATGTCCGATTCTTTTCTTATTGATAAAGAACCTATCAATAAATTTAAATTTCCTCTAATAAAACATTTTTTTGCTTTTTGTCCCGTATGAAACCATTTGTATATTTCTTTAAAATAAATATCTTCGCCATTATTTTCTAATATTCTGGGTATTCCATAAACTTCTCCCAAAATATCGTATCCTTCATAAATTACCGATGTCGTAAATCGTAAACTAAAAAATTCAAATACATCCGAAATAGCTTGACATGACATTCTGCTTCCTTTGGGTATATATACTATCTGATTGCTCCTAACTTTAATAGTTTTATTATTAATACAAAATTTCGCTTCTCCTTTAACAATATATCTTAACATATTATACGGTATAATAGATTCGGGATAAACCCAATGTTTTCCCATAGAATATAAATCTATGTATAAAAATGAAAATCTTATATCATTTTGAGAAATCATAATTATAAAGGGCTTACATTAATTGTATGTAAGCCCGAAAACTTTAAGATAAATTATATTTCCGCTTTATCTTCTACTTTTTTTCTTTGAAACCGTTTTTTTAGCCGTAGCCTTTTTACTTGCCAACTTTTTAGCCGTAGATTTTTTAGCGGCTGATTTTACAGTTTTACTCGCTTTTTTCACATTTTTAGAAGTTTTTTTAACTGGTTTTTTAGCTTCTCTTTTTTGATTTATAACGCCTTGAGCAGCTGCAAGTCTAGCTATAGGCACTCTATAAGGAGAACAGCTTACATAATTCAACCCTATATTATGACAGAACATAACGGTCGCAGGGTCGCCTCCATGCTCTCCGCATATTCCTATAGTAAGTTTTTTATTAGTGCTTCTTCCTTTATCTACTCCGATTCTTAAAAGCTCTCCTATTCCCTCTTGGTCTAAAGATTGGAATGGGTCTTTTTCGTATATTTCTTTATCGACATAGTCTTTTAAGAATTTTCCCGCATCATCTCTTGAGAAACCGCCTCCCATTTGAGTTAAATCGTTCGTTCCAAATGAGAAGAATTCCGCTTCAGTGGCTATTTTGTCGGCAACCAAAGCAGCTCTTGGAACTTCTATCATAGTTCCTACTTTATAAGAAACTTTAATGTTTGATTTGGCGAATACTTCTTCGGCTATTTTGACTATTCTGTCTTTTATCATTTTTAGCTCTTTAAAAGTTCCAACCAAAGGAATCATTATTTCAGGGTGAACTTTAACTCCTTCTTTGCTCACTTTAACTGCGGCTTCTATTATGGCTCTCGCTTGCATTTCGTATATTTCCGGATAAGTTATACCGAGTCTGCAACCTCTATGTCCAAGCATCGGATTAAATTCATGCAAACTGTCTCTTATCGCTCTTAATTTATCGAAAGGAACTCCCATATCGTTTGAAAGCTCTTCCAATTGCGAATCTTCATGAGGGATGAATTCATGCAAAGGAGGGTCCAAAAGTCTAACCGTTACAGGATAACCGTCCATAGCTTTGAATATTCCGATAAAGTCTTCCATTTGCATAGGGAACAAATTTTTCAAAGCTTCGTCATAAAGTCTTCTCGGCTCTTTATAAGAGTTTTGAAGTTCTTCAACCAAACTATCTTTTCCAGCTCTTTCCGCTTCGTTTATTTGTGATTGCAATTGTTTAACATCTTCCGCAACGAGTATAAGCTGTCTAACGCTTTTTATTCTATCGGCATTAAAGAACATATGTTCCGTTCTGCATAATCCGATTCCTTCTGCTCCAAAACTTCGCGCTATTTCTGCATCATGAGGAGTGTCCGCATTTGTATGAACTTCCAATTTTCTTATTTCGTCAGCCCATTTCATAAGTTTTTTGAAGTCTTCAGACATTTCGACTTCTTTAGTGGCAACTTCTCCGAGCATAACCTCGCCCGTAGAACCATCTATTGAAATATAATCGCCTTCGTTTATCGTTTTATCTCCAACTTTCATAGATTTTGTGCTATAATCTATATCCAAAGCACTACATCCCGCAACGCAGCATTTGCCCATACCTCTTGCAACTACCGCTGCATGCGAAGTAGCTCCGCCTCTTGCAGTTAAAATACCTTCAGCGGCGTTCATACCTTTAATATCTTCCGGACTCGTTTCGATTCTAACGAGTATTACATTTTCGCCTTCTTCTTTTTGTTTTTCCGCCCTATCTGCGGCAAAAACCACTTTACCTACAGCGGCTCCCGGAGAAGCGTTTAAACCTTTAGCCAAAATCGTAGCAGTTTTTTTAGCTTTAGGGTCGAAGGTAGGATGCAAAAGTTGGTCTAAATCGGAAGGATTAACTCTCATTATGGCATCTTCTTTTGTGATTATTTTAGCTTCGGCAAGTTCAATGGCTATTCTAACAGCAGCAGCAGCCGTTCTTTTTCCGTTTCTTGTTTGAAGCATATAAAGTTTGCCTTCTTGAATGGTAAATTCCATATCTTGCATATCTTTGTAAGATTTTTCCAATAGATTTTTATAATTTACAAGCTGTTTATACACATTAGGCATAACCTCTTCGAGCGAAGGATATTTTCCTTTTCTTTCAGATTCGCTTATGTCATTACTTTTAGCCCAATCCAAACTTCCTTCTAAAGTAATTTCTTGTGGAGTCCTTATTCCAGCAACGACATCTTCTCCTTGAGCGTTTATTAAAAATTCTCCGTAGAATTTATTTTCGCCCGTAGCTGGGTTACGAGAGAAACATACTCCCGTAGCCGAAGTATCTCCCATATTTCCAAATACCATAGCCTGAACATTAACGGCTGTGCCCAAAAGATTTTTTATATCGTTTAATTTTCTATAAGCTTCCGCTCTCGGATTATTCCAACTTCTAAATACGGCTTCTATCGCATGCCACAATTGAACTTTAGGGTCTTCTGGAAAATCTTCGCCCTTTTCTTCTTTATACATTTCTTTATATTTTACCACAACTTCTTTTAAGTCGTTTACATTTAAATCCGTGTCTTTAACTTCTTTTGCAGGCTTGCCTACTCTAGTAGCTATAGAATTTTTAGCGTTTTGAAGTATATGCTCGAATTTTTCATGGTCGACTCCCATAGCGACATCTCCGAACATTTGAATAAATCTTCTATACGCATCCCAAGCGAATCTCGGATTATCCGTTTTCTTTATCATTCCATTAACGACTTTTTCGTTGATACCCAAATTAAGTATGGTATCCATCATACCCGGCATAGATACCGCAGCTCCCGAACGGACAGAAACCAATAAAGGTTTTTGTTCGTTGCCGAATTCCATATTCATAGCTTTTTCGAGTTTCTTTATATTTTCTTCCACGAGTTTTTTTAAACCTTCAGGATACGATTTCTTCTTCGAATAATAATCGCATACTTCGGTAGTTATAGTAAATCCCGCAGGAACTGGAACTTTACTTTCCGTCATTTGAGCCAAACCCCATCCTTTGCCGCCTAAAAGCTCTTTAGTTTCTTTAGCTCCTTCCGACTTACCGTTCCCAAAAAAGTAAACCATTTTTTTTGATGCCATAATAAGCCCCCGTTAAAATAATTTTTAAAAAATAATTTAATAAATAATTTTTTATTAATAATATTATATATTTATTTTTTTTATTGTCAATTTATTTTTAAAAAATTACTCTAAAATATACGCGATTAAATAATCAAAATAATTAAAATTTTAACTTAAATAAGTCGACTATTAAATATAATAAGGTTTTTTAGATATATACTTAATTTTAAATTATTGTATAATATTTATTAGAAAACGAGGAATTATATGAGAAACAAAATATATAATTTTACATTTTTATTATTATCGTTATTTGCGGTTCTAAATTGTCAAAGTTCCATAGTTATATCTTCGAATAGACGAAACAATATTCAAACCAATAATACCGACAATATAAGAGCCAACAATACCAATAATAATATAAGAACTAATAATATTGTGGCAAATAATACGAGAACAAATAATACTAGAACAAACAATATTGCAACGAATCAAATTCAAACTAATATAATGCCTGCTATACAAATAACTTATCAATACCAATTAACTGAAAGAGGAAAAGTTTTAATAGTGCCAGAAACCATATTGTTTGGACAAAATAGCGAAAGAGTAAGCCCCAACAGATACGGAAGAACTATCATATATGTTTCTTCTTTATTAGGATTAACTAATATTATGAATATAATAGTCGAAGGACATATAGACAGTTCGGGAAAAGAAAGCACAAATTCTTTATTTTATAATTTAAGCAAAACCAACGATATATTATATTTATACGATGTAAGAATGGATTACGATTTGTCTTATTTGCGAGCCAAAACGGTATCGTCTTATTTAACGAATGTTATGAGAACTAAATTAATAGATATAGGCGTTCAAGATTTAATCAATCCTTACGAGGAAGACGCTTTAAATAGAAGAGTCGAATTTATTATTATAGAAAATTTAAACGATATAAATATTTATAACAACTATTTTAGAAATAATTAATCGCGATAAATAAATTATTTACGATAACTTTTCGTATTGATATTAAACGAATATATTATATAATTACTTTCTAATATATTTATATTAAATCTTTTATTAAATCATAAGGAAAATTATAATGGCTAAACTTTCACATTTGGAAAAAGAATATATTAAAGCTAATCATAAAAATAAAACGGTTGACGAACTTGCAAAAAAATTAGAAAAAGATAAAGAACTTATAGAAGAATATATAAACAATTTGCAAACTAATAAAAATAATAAAAAGGATAAAAAAAATTCTGAAAACGAAAACAAAAAAGTTAATATTCTTAAAAAGTTGTTTATTAAAATATTTTTTGAAGATAAAGAAAAGTCCGAACCGATTTATAAAAAATACTCTATAAAACCCTATCGACTTTCAAAAATAGATTTTATATTTGGGGCAGCTTCTTTTTTATTTACTTTTTTATTATATTTATTTACCTTAACTCCTTCGCTTTCTGCGGGAGACAACGGAGAACTTACTACAGCCGCCTACTTTTTGGGAGTCGGACATGCGCCGGGTTATCCTTTTTATACTCTTATGTCGAAATTATTTACTTATGTGCCGTTTGGAAATATAGCTTGGAGAACAAATTTATTTTCTGGAACTTGCGCTGCTATTTCAATGATATTCTTTTATTTGATAATGGCAAAGGTTCTTGGACAAAACAGAATTGAAAAAGGATTTTCGCCTATAGTTCAAATTCCGGCATTTCTTTCTTCCGTCGCATTCGCCATATCCGACAATATGTGGGCGCAGGCTACTATGGCAGAAGTTTATAGTTTAAATATATTGCAAATAGCTTCGATGCTTTTAATATTGATTTATTGGTTTGAAGCTGTTTGGAAACATGCAAACGATGAAATAGCTTATTACGGTTCAAAATATCTTATGGCGTTCGGATTTTTATACGGCGTGGCTCTTGCAAATCACCATGTAACATTGCCTTTTGCATTCGCTCCTTTGCTTTTTATAGGAATAGTTTTATTTTTGATTCATAAAGAAAGATATATAGAACATATAGAAACTTCTTTTATTTCAATATTCGTATTTTTGGTTTTGCTTTTTATAGGAGGATTCGGATATTATAGATTCATTATGAATTTCGAATCTTATTTATATTTTCCTGCGGGAGTTTCTTCAAACGATTCTATATTTTCAATCATATTTAAACCATTTACCGATATGAATATAATGAGCGATATATTTACAGCTTTGGCAAACGGTTCTTACTTACGTCCAGATATGATACAGAATTTGAAATCTCCTTTCTACCCAACTTTATATAAAGGAATGTTTTTGGTATTCTGGCCCCTATTTTTGGTTTTAATTTGGTGTTTGGTATATAGATACTTCTTATGCAAAATAGATAAGTTCAATAAAGACAACGATTTTATAACGGGAATATCCATAGCCTATTATAAAATGCTTTTGATGTTAGCTGTAGGAGTTATGATATACGCCTATATGCCGATAAGGGCGAGAGCTTTGCCTCCTTTAAATTGGGGACAATTAAACGAACCTTCGGGCTGGGAGAATTTAAGTTATTTATTTAGTATGATTCATAGAAAACAGTATGGAACTTCGGGAAACGATATAGCGGCGGTTTTTATACTTCATCCCGAACAAGTTGGCGCTTTAATAAACATATTTAAAACTCAACTTACTAGTTTAGGATTTTTATTCTTAATTCCCGGATTATTTCAAATATTCAAAAAAAATAAATTCATTGGGATATTTTCCGTATTCGGACTTTTAAGTTTTTCAATTTCGCTTATGGCTTATACAAATCCGCCTCCAAGCGTTAGAACTTTGTCTTTCGTCGAAGTATTTTTTCTTCCCGCAACTTTATATATGCTGGTTATAATAGGTTTCGGTATTCAATGGTTTATAGAATATTTTAACGGAAATATAAAAAATATTTTCAAAAATCCGTCAAAAGAAGAAACTATAAATTCTTTTAGAATTGGACATTGTATTTCTTTAATAGTCGTTTTAATTATAATGATTCCAATATTTATAAATAATTTAGGCAGAAATAATAATTCAAAAGATTTCAGCAATCATGATTATTCTTATAATATGATGAACTCCATCCCAAATAACGCGATATTTGCAACCGAAGGCGGAGACAATCAGGTATTCGGACTCGTTTATTATACTATGGTTGAAAGAAGAAGGCCCGATTTAAAAATATACGACCAAAAGGGAAATGTCTTTGAAAGAATATACGGAAACCTTATGAAAACGGACGGAAGATGGCTTGGAGATATAAGCGATGCTGTGGATAAAGATTTTATAGACTCCGGACGCCCTTATTATATGGCTTGGAGACGAGACGGACTTCATAGACTCGGAGATTATTATTTTAAAGCATACGGATTAGTATTTAAAGTGCAGCCTATAAAATATGCTTTGGTAGACGAATTGGAATTTTTTAAGGTTTTGACTATTAACGATTATAAGGAAATAGCTAAAGAACATTTAAAAAGAGATTATGAGGATTCTAAAATAGCTTCCGACATTAAATCTCTACTAGACGAAGGCTTAATATCCGTTCAGAGAAAAGACAGATATAACGGAAACGAAGAGATAGAGTTTGTGAAGATGTATAAACTTCCTTTCCCAGAATTAAAAACCGAAGAAGATTATTGGAATACTTATGTTATGCAAGGAACGGACGAAGAAATTTCTAATTATGATTTTTTAACTAGAGAAATATTTATAAGTTCTTATTCCCTTGCAAAAATAGATATGTATAACAGAAAAACGGCAACATATAATAAACTTATAAAATATATGGGAAATAACGATGTGGCAAGAAACGGAATGACTAAAAGTCAGGCGCTTGAAAAAATAGAAGAGCTTAAAAAATTAAAGAGAGAAGAAGAAGACAAAATGCTTAAAATAGGATTCGATATGTCGAATGTTTATTTTGCGGTTGGAAATCAAGCGATTATAGACGGAGATTATGAACGCGCAGCTGCTATGTATGAAGAGCTTATAAAACTTGAAAAACTTATTTATCCTGCATATTTTAATTTGGCGGCTTCTTACGAATATTTGGCTCGTTCGAAAGACACGCCTTACGATAAAGAAGCGGATTATTTAAATAAAGCGAAAGAAGTTTTAGATAGAGCGGAAAAAACTTTTCATAGAGGAAGAGATATCGGAGATGCAGCAAGAGAGAGAAATCAAACCTATCAGCAGATAAAACAATTTACCCAAAGAATAGAAGCTCAATTAAGAACTCCGAAAAGTCAAGTTGAAGCTATGAAAGAACAGGCTATGAAAGAAGATAGTTTTGAAAGTTATAGCGCTTATGCAAATTATGTTTATCAAAATAGGCAGGATGTGGAAGAAACTTTATGGGCAAAAAACGAAGCTAAAAGCAGGGCGAAAACAGAAGAAGAAATATTTTCGGTTAATAAAGATTTGGCTATATTATACGCTAATACCGGAGATATAAGCTCTTCGTTAAATATATTAAACGACACTTTAAAAATTCCTAATTTGAAAAAAGAAGATAAATCGGATTTGGAATTCGATTTGGCGAATATTTATCTTAATCAAAAAAGGTACAACGAGGCGACTAATATATATTCAAAATATACAAACGAATTGAGTGAGAACGGAGCTTTTGCGCTATACGCTATCGGGCATATATATATAGAACAAAATAAAGTCATGGAGGCACTCAATATTTATAACGATTTTAGAAATAGAATGTCTCCTATGGCGGCAAGTAATCAAGTTGTAGCCAATTTGTATCAAGATGTTGAAAACAGAAGAATTCAGATAATGCAATATTTGGGTTCTTTGCCAAGATAGTAAAATAGTAAGATTAAGTAAAATAAAAGATTTAAGATAAATAATTAGAATGTATAATGAAAAAATATTTTCTAAAATTTCATTATATCATTCCAATATCTTTCAAAATATTTATGCATTCCAAAACCCGGCGAATAATGATAAATATTCTTAAAATCTTTAACTGCGTTTTTAAAAGAAGAATTGTCAATATAACATTTTTTCGCCATATAAATAAGCGCTATAGAAGGAGAACGCGACATGCCGAAATTGCAATGAATCAACACTTCTTTTTCTTTAATCTTTCTGTCAATAAATTCAAAAGATTTTTTTATTATCGGATAAGCGTAATCGTAAGATAGAGTCGATATGTCGAGCAAATTCAAATATAAATCGTCAATACTTTCAAAAACTTTTTTATTTCCTACATTTCCATGAACGCCGCGAACAAAACAGCTTTGACATGCATGAACTATAGCTCCTTTGAATTCTCTGCAATCGTTGTCGTTTCCCACATATAAATTCTTATATACTTCTTTCATAATATTTTAAATCTCCTATTTCAAATAAGAATATATTTCTTTAATGTCTACGATATTTTTTCTATTGATTATTTTATAAGCCGGAGTTTCTATTAATAAAGTTTTTAAATAAGGAATTTTTATAATGTCGGTATCTCTATCTCCTATCATAAAAGATTTGCTTAAATCAATATTATATTTTTTAGCAGCAAGCAAATGCATTCCCGCTTCCGGTTTTCGCAACATTGAAATTATATTATATTTTTTATTATCGCTTTTTATATGATAAGGGCAGTAATAAAAATCGTCTATTAAAGCGCCGCATTTTTTATATTCTTCGTAAATATGCAAATGAACTTTTTTTACATCTTCCTCACCGTAATAACCGTAAGATACTCCAGCTTGATTCGTGGCGACTATAGTTATAAAACATTTTTCTTTTGCGTATTTTACTATATTTATAAATTCTTTTTTTATTTTGACTCTGTCGATACTTCCTACATATCCCAAATCTTCCATCAATACTCCGTCTCTGTCTAAAAATAAAGCTTTGTTAATTTTTTTATTTTCGTTTGGAATATATAAAGGGATTCCGTATAATATTTTTTTTTCAAAAGCTCTATCTGTAATTTCGGAGTCAATAATTATTTTTTCGTTATTTTTATAAGCGATTTTATTTAAAATAGAATAACCGGATAAAGAATTTTTTATATCGTCTTTTATAATCTTATAATCGTTGTCTATAGAATAAAATTTATTATTGTTTGTCTCTTTGCTATTAAGATTAAAATCCAAACCAACCAAAACGGAGTCTTTTTCTAATTTTTTGTAAAACTCTAAAAAAAAATCGTCTATATTCATAATTTATAAATAATATTTTATATTTTTATTTTTATCAATAATTTACGCTTGAAATATTATGAATAAAATAATACAATATCAAAAAATTTTATTTCGGAGTTTTATATGTCAAAAAAAATTCTCGTTCCTTTGGCTGAAGGTTTTGAAGAAATAGAAGCCATAACGATAATAGATTTGTTAAGAAGGGCAAATTTGGAAGTAACAACGGCGTCTTTAACCGATAATTTGGAAGTAAAAGGAGCGCATAATATAACCGTGAAGACGGATACGATTTTGGGTAAAGTTATTGACGAATATTTTGACGCTATATCTCTTGCTGGAGGTATGGGTGGAATGAATAATTTAAAAAACGATAAAAGAATCATAGAAAAAATTCAAAAAATGTATAAGGATAAAAAACTCGTATCTGCTATATGCGCTTCGCCTATAGTTTTGGGAGAGGCTAAAGTATTAAACGGAAAATATACATGTTTTCCAAACTGCGAAAAATCAATAAATATGGGAGAATATCAAGCAGACGATTTGGTTGTAGCTAACGAAAATGTTATAACTTCCAAAGGTCCAGCCACAAGTATGATTTTTGCGTTAGAAATAGTAAAATATTTAACGGGCAAAAACGAAGATTTGTCGAACGCCCTACTATTTCCTTTGATTAATAAAAAATAAAATGTAAAATAACTTTTTAAGGATTAAAACTTACTTTAACATTTTTTATTATATCGATGTCTTTTGCGGAATCTTTCGAATATTTTGGAGTGGCAATTTGAGAATTGGCGCTATCTCCAATTTTTATTTCCGCCGTATATAAAACATTATTTTCTTGATATATCGTAGCTTCCACAACTATTTTATAATTTCCATCTTTTACCAATTTTCCGTTATTATCTTTGCAATCCCAAATTATATTTACATTTCCCTGCTTCGGAGTGGCTTTCGATACGGAATCTATTTCGGTTTGACTCATTTTAACGGCATCGGCTTTTTTCTGCCAATTTGATAATGAATGACTTCGTTTTTTCCATCCTTCTCTTTTTCCCGTAAAATCGGTTATATAAATAGTTTTAATATAATTTCCGTTCGAATCTTCAACCCATACGGCTATTTGATTGCTTGCAAAACCCGCCCTTTTCGTATAATCGAAGTTAATTTGAACGATTTTATTATTTTGAGCGTATTCGAAAGAAGCGCTTATAAATAAAGCGAACAATATAATAAAAATTTTCTTTGTCATAATTTTTAATCTCCTAAATAGTTTAATTTATACGATTATATAGTTTTTTTATAAAATGTAAATATTTTCTAATGATTAAAAATCGTTTACTTTTTTATAAAACGAATTAAAATATATAAAAAATAAAACGGATATTAGTCATGCAAGAAGAAAAAGAACTTAACAAAATAAAATTAGGTTTTTCGAGTATAGTAATTTTTAGAAATATTTTAAAAACTAAAGTCATAAAAAAATTGATTAAATTTTTAAACTTTGAAGGTAAAGAAAATGACCACGAGATAAAAAAAATAGATTTGTATTCGGAATTTTTGTCGGAAATTTTCAAATATAATAACAATTTGGCTGATTATATACTCTCTCAAATATTTTTAGACGACAATATCTATATAAATAAATGCATACTAAAAAAAGAAATAAACGATAATCTAAAAAAAATATTTAAAAGCGAATTAAATTTTTTTAAGTATATTTCTTCTTTCGATTTCTCTTCGCTTTTTGACAAAGAATATTCCACAAAAATTGCAAAACTTGAAATTAAAGAAATTGATTTTTATAAAATATATTTAGAGCATATAAAAAATACGGGCAAAAAAGGTTATGGAATATTTTATAATAATAATATGTTTATATTGGACGATAAAAAAAATATAGTAGCGATAAAACATAAGGATAATCAAGATATAAAAAATTTATACGGATACGAAACCGAAAGAAACAAAGTTTTATCGAATACAAAAATATTGCTTGAAGGTAAAAAAGCGAACAATATACTTCTTTACGGAGATGCTGGAACGGGAAAAAGCAGCACGGTAAAAGCTATCGCCAACTTTTTTAAAGACGAAGGATTAAGGCTTATAGAAATTAAAAAAAATCAACTTAATTTTATAACCGACCTAATAGAAAGTTTAAGTTATAGTCCGTTAAAATTTATAATTTTTATAGACGATTTAACTTTTTCCTCCAACGACGACACTTTTTCGTATTTAAAGGCGGTTTTGGAAGGAGGCGTTAATTCTTTTCCCGACAATATAGTGGTTTATGTTACGAGCAATTATAGACATTTGATAAAAGAAAATTTTGCCGACAGAACGGGAGACGATATACATATAGAGGACACGATTCAGCAAATAATGAGTTTGACAAACAGATTCGGAACTATAATAACATTTCAAAGACCCGACAAAAATTTATTTAGCGAGATAGTTTTATCATACGCAAAAGAAAATAATATAAAAATAGACAGAGAAGAATTAATAAAACAAGCGGAAGTTTACGCTATAAGAAGCGCGGGAAGAAGTCCAAGAGTTGCAAAACAGTTTATAGAATTATTAAAACGATAACAATTTATTTTTTACAATTTAATTCATGAGCGTAAGCCATTTTGAACATAGAAACTTCGTCAAATTGTTTGGCTATAAATTGTATCCCTATCGGCATATTATTTTTATCGAATCCGCAAGGAACGCTCATAGCCGGAAGTCCTACCAAATTAATATTCGAGGTATAACTATCCGCCAAAAAACTTAAAGCGCTGTCGGTTTTGTCTCGCATTCCCAAAAGTCCAGCCGTTACGGGAGATGATGGAGAGATTATTATATCGACTTTTTTAAATGCATTGTCGAAGTCCATTTGCATAAGTTTTCTTACCTTTAACGCATGCTGATAATGAGTGTAGAAGAATCTTTTTCCCGTTATTAAGGTTCCGAATAATATTCTCGCTCTCGTTTCAAAGGCAAGTCCTACGCTTCTTGAAGTATAATAATATTCGTCCAAATTAAAATCGCCTTTCGGATGATAGCCGTATCTTATCCCATCGTATCTTCCCATATTGCTTGCAACTTCAACTGCCATAACCGCCGTATAAACTCTCGAACCGTATTTTGCATTCGGTAAGGATATGTCTATAATTTCCGCTCCGTTGGATTTTAAATTTTCTATAGCTTTCATTATATTTTCTCTAACATCGGGATTAATTAAATCGGTTTCATAATATTCTTTTGCCAAACCTATTCTCATTCCTTTAATATTTCCATCCAAATAAGAATCGTAATCTGGAACGGGAATATTAAGAGTAGTCGATTCTTTAGGGTCGAATCCCGCTATAATTTTAGTCATTAAAGCAGCGTCTTTAACATCTTTTGTCAAAGGTCCGACTTGGTCTAAACTGCTCGCCATAGCTATGCATCCCAATCTTGGAACTCTTCCGTAAGTGGGTTTAACTCCAACTATTCCACAGAATGAAGCGGGTTGCCTTATAGAACCTCCCGTGTCGCTTCCAAGCGCTCCAAAAGAAAAGTTTGAGGCAACAGCGGAAGCCGAACCTCCAGAAGAACCGCCGGGAACATGTTTTCTATTTACGGGGTTTCTCGTTATTCCATAATTTGAGGTTTCGGTTGTGCCACCCATAGCGAATTCGTCCATATTAGTTCTGCCTAATATTATAGCTCCGTTGTCTATTAATCTTTGAACGGTTGGAGCGGTATAAGGCGCTTTATAACCTTCGAGCATTTTTGAAGCTGCCGTCATAATATGATTTTTATAGCATAGATTATCTTTTATACATAAAGGAACGCCTAAAAGAGGCAAACTCTCGCCTTTATCTATTTTCTCTTGAGATTTTTTAGCCTGTTCTAAAGCGTCTTCTTTAAAAATTTCCAAATAAGCGTTTATTTTATCTTCTCTTTTATCGTCATCTTCTATTTTCTGTATAATCGAAGAAGTTAAATCTACGGCGTTTACTTCTTTATTTTTTAATTTTTCTCTTATTTGTATTATAGTTAATTCGCTTAAATCCATAATGAAACCTCTTTTTTAAACCCTAAATTTTATTTTTATTGAATTTATTAAATTTATAAAACTAATAAAATTTATAATAAATAAAATTATATAATATATAAAGATTTTTTGCAAAACAAAAGGAGGCTTTGATAAAACCTCCTAAAGATTGTTAAAATGTTTTTAAAATTATTGATTAATCTTCGTCTTCTTCGTCATATTCTTCTTCGGCGACTTCTTCTTTTGCATGTATTCCAACAGGAACATCGGCAACATCAAAATAGTTCTCGTAAGTTTTATTTTGGAATCTATAATATAGCGGAAGAACTCTAAAGTTATCTACATAAGAAGCCAAAAAGTTGATTCTTCTTCCGTTATAGCTCGCATAATAAATGGATAAAGAAGTATTAGCTTTTTTATTTACATAATTTCCATAACTCATGGAGGCGAAATCGTCTATGGTAATCACTCTCTTATTGTGAAAGCCACCATATTTTAATTGAAAGCCGTCTAATGTTCTTTGGAATAATCCGCTTGACATTATATAACCCGGATGGGCGTATTGATTTTGAGGATTTCGATTTTTATATTCTTCGACTCCATAATCTCCCTGATAACGAGAACTTACGGCAAATAATTTGTCGTTGTGGAAAAAGAATTTATAAGCCCATTTCGTATCTTGACCTACGGGACTTACATCGTCTCCTATAGTTTCAGCATCAATCGTCATACATTTAAATTCTTCTTCCGTTTGATAGCTAAAATATAAAAGATTAGAATCTCTTTTAAATAATTCGGAAATATCGTTTGTGGTAAATTTTATATTTACCCATTTTAAGGTTTGAGGATTAAACCATACCAAGTCGGGGTCTGGACACTGGGAAATATAAAAACTTCCGCTTACAACTTCCGCTTCCACAGCGGCGAAATTTGATTCGACTAGTATTTGATTCACTTCGTCGGGCGAGATTCCGTATGGAACTAAATCGTTGAACATATAAGGGATTGTTTCATAGCCGTAAACTGAAACGGCGGCGATTAAAAATACAATTAATAATTTTTTCATTTTGATTTTCTCCAAGATTTTTTAATGATTTTTATTAATGATATTATACAATATTAAAAAATTAAATCAAATTAATTATGTTTACTTTAAGATATTTTTTTATAAATTATGTTAATTAAATTATAAAATTTTATAATTAAAAAATTAATATTATTTTTAAGATTTGCGATAGAATTCATAAATTTTTTAAAAAA